>DASUIJ010000001.1:0-3316 GCA_036279815.1 Phenylobacterium sp.
CAAGGCCGTGGCGGAGAACCCCGGCGCCCGGTTCCTGGCCGGCGGCACCAACCTGCTGGACCTGATGAAGCTGGAGATCGAGCGGCCGACCCATCTGGTCGACGTGGGACGGCTGCCGCTGTCCGCCATCGAGGACGGACCCGACGGCTCCCTGCGGATCGGGGCGATGACCACCAACAGCCATGTCGCCGCCGACGCCCGCGTGCGCTCGCGCTATCCGGTGCTGGCGGAGGCCATCCTCTCGGGCGGGTCGGGCCAGCTTCGCAACAAGGCGACCGCCGGCGGCAACCTCATGCAGCGCACCCGCTGCGCCTATTTCTACGACACCGCCAAGCCCTGCAACAAACGCGCGCCGGGGTCCGGCTGCAGCGCGCTCGGCGGCCTGAACCGCAACGCCGCCATCTTCGGCGCCAGCGACCACTGCATCGCCACCAACCCCTCCGACATGGCCGTCGCCCTGACGGCCCTGGGCGCCCGGGTGGAGACGGTGTCCGCGGACGGCGCCGTCCGCAGCCTCGCGGTGGCCGACCTGCATCGCCTGCCGGGCGACGCCCCGCAGATCGAGACCGACCTCAGGGCCGGGGAACTGATCACCGCCGTGGTGGTCCCGCCGCCGCCGCAGGGCGCTCAGGTCTACCGAAAGGCCCGCGACCGGGCCTCCTATGCCGGCGGACTGGCCATGGTGGCCGTGGCCGGGGGACAGGTCGCCCTGGGCGCCGTGGCCCACAAGCCCTGGCGGGCGGACAAGGTGGAAGCGGCGCTGGCCGCCGGCGCCGCCCCCGCCGAGGCCGCCGCCGCCGAGCTCGCCTCGGCCCAGGACCAGGGCCGCAACGCCTTCAAGATCGCCTTGGTGGGCCGCATGATCGCCGCCGCCCTCGACGAAGCCAAGACCCGGAGAACCTCATGAGCTCGGTCAAGGAATGGGCCGCCCCGAACCCGATCACCGAGAACCGCTCGGGCCTGATCGGCAAGGGCGTCGATCGCTACGAGGGCAAGCTCAAGGTCACCGGAACCGCCGCCTACGCCTATGAGGTCGAGCCGCCGTCGCCGGCGGCCTACGGCTATCTGGTGGGCGCCACGATCGCCCGCGGGCGGATCGCCTCGGTCGACGCCACGGCCGCCGAAGCCGCCCCCGGCGTGCATCTCGTCTGGACGCACGGGAACGCGCCGGCCCAGGCGCGGCGCGGCGAGCGGGCCAACCCCCGCAGCCAGCGGGCCTCCAACCCCGCCCTGGCGTCGGACCGGGTGGAGTTCTACGGCCAGACCGTCGCCTTCGTCCTGGCCGACAGCCTGGAGAACGCCCGCGCCGCCGCCGACCTGATCCGGATCGAGTACGCGGCGGAGCCGGCGGTGGTCGACTTCCGCGCCAGCCTCGACCAGGCCGACATGCCGCCCGGCGAGGAGGACACCCACATCGGCGACTTCCCGGGCGCCTACGCCAGGGCCCCGGTGACGGTGGACGAAACCTATTTCTCGCCGATCCAGAACCACGTGCAGATGGAGCCATGCGCCACCACCGCCTGGTGGGAGGGCGACAAGGTCACGGTCCACACCTCGATCCAGATGGTGAAGGGCGGCCAGCATGCCCTGGCCGAGACCCTGGCCATCCCGTCGGACCGGGTCCACCTGTTCACCCGCTACATCGGCGGCGGTTTCGGCGGCAAGGGCCAGTCCTATGACGACCTGACGCTGGCGGCGCTGGGCGCCAGGGCCATCGGCCGGCCGGTGAAGGTGGCCTACACCCGCCAGCAGATGTTCCACGGCACCATCCACCGCCCGGCGGTGCAGATGCGCGTGCGGCTGGGCGCCGAGCCCGACGGCCGGCTCTCCGCCTTCGCGGTGGAGGCGATCACCCACTGCGCGCGCAATGCGCCGTTCACGGAGCATGCGGCCAATTTCTCGCGCAATCTCTACGCCGCCCCGAACCGCCTCACGGGCCACCGGCTGGTGAAGATGGACCTGCCGGGCGCGGGGCCCATGCGGGCGCCGGGCGAGGCGTCGGGCATGCTCAGCCTGGAATGCGCCATGGACGAGCTCGCCGAGAAGCTGGGCATCGACCCCATCGAGCTGCGCCTGCGCAACGAGCCCGACGTGGACCCGGAGACCGGCAAGCCGTTCTCCGTGCGCCAGCTGGTCCAGTGCATGAAGGTCGGCGCCCAGAGGTTCGGCTGGGATCGCCGCAACCCCAGGCCCGGCCAGGTGCGCGACGGACGCTGGCTGGTGGGCATGGGCATGGCCACCGCCATCCGCGGCAACTTCCTGCTGCCCGCCAAGGCGGGCATTCGCGTCACGGCCGATGGGACGGTGACCCTGCTCCAGGGCATGACCGACATCGGCACCGGCACCTACACCATCCTGGCTCAGATCACCGCCGAGACCCTCGGCGTGCCGCTGGACCAGGTGAAGGTCGAGCTGGGCGACAGCGAACTGCCTCCCGCCCCCGGTTCGGGCGGCCAGTTCGGGGCGGCGACGGCCGGCTCGGCGGCCTTCGAGACCGGCATGGTCATGCGCAGGACCCTGGCCGAGCTCGCCACCGGCGATCCGCGCTCGCCGATCTATGGCGAGGACCCGACCCTGGTCACCTTCGCCGACGGCAACATCTCCTTCGCCAACCGCGGCGAGAGCCTGGCCGCCCTGGTGTCCCGCGCCCAGCCCGAAGGCGTCTATGTGGAAGGCTCGATCTCGCCCGCCGCCGACGCCCGAGACTGGTCCCAGCACACCTACGGCGCCCATTTCGCCGAAGTCGGCGTCGACGTGACCACGGGCGAGGTGCGCATGCGCCGCATGTTCGGAGTGTTCGCCGCCGGCCGGATCATCAACGCCAAGACCGCCCGCAGCCAGATCACCGGCGGGATGATCTGGGGCGTCGGCACGGCCCTGACCGAGGGCAACGCCGTCGACCCGCGCTATGGCTCGTTCATCAACCAGGACATGGGGAGCTACCTGGTCCCGGCCCATGCGGACATCGTGGACCTCGACGCCATCTTCCTGGAGGAGGCCGACGACAAGGCCAATCCCATGGGCATCAAGGGCGTGGGCGAGCTCGGTATCTGCGGGGCGGGCGCGGCGGTGGCCAACGCCATCTACAACGCCTGCGGCGTGCGCCTGCGCGACTATCCGATGACGCCGGACAAGGTCCTGGAGGGGCTGATCGCCAAGGGGCTCTAGGCCCCCGGGCGGTCCGGCGGTTCAGCCGACGGCGGTCTTCAGCTGGCGCAGCACGCGGGCCAGGTCGGTTTCGCGGAACGGCTTCTGCAGGACCGGCGATCCGCGCTCGCCGATCTATGGCGAGGACCCGACCCTGGTCACCTTCGCC
>DASUIJ010000002.1:0-2197 GCA_036279815.1 Phenylobacterium sp.
GCGGCACGAGAAGGCGACCCGGCTGCTGGAGTTGGCCCGCCTCCTGGCCTCCTCCGCCGAGGGCCTGACCCTGGACGAGATGGCGCAGGCCATGGGGGTGGGCCGGCGAACCGCCGAGCGCATGCGCGACGCCGTCCGCGAAGCCTTCCCGCAGATGGAGGAGGTGGAGGATCCGCCGACCCTGCGGTTCCGGATTCCCGCGGGTCTCGACGGCATCTTCCAGGCCCCGACGGCGGACGAGTTCGCGGCCCTGCGCGCCGCCACGGAGACCTTCCGCAACGCCGGCGCCACCGCCCGCGCCAACGCCCTGACCCATCTGGAGCAGAAGGTGCTGTCGGCCATGCGGGCCGGGTCGCGGCGCAAGCTGGCCCCGGACATGGAAGCCCTGCTGGAGGCCGAGACCATGGCCATCCACGCGGGGCCGCGGCCCTTCGAGGACGAGGCGGTGCTGGGCTGCGTGCGCGAGGCCATCGTCTCGCTGCGGCGGCTGAAGTTCAAATACGCCGGCGGCTCGACCCCCGGCCGCGAGCGCGAGGTGACGCCGTTCGGCCTGCTGTTCGGCCGCGCCAACTATCTGGTGGGGGCCGAGGGCTCATCCACCGAACCGCGGACCTGGCGGCTGGACCGGGTCCGGGACATCAAGGTCAGCCCGACGCCGGGCTCCCGGCCCGCCGACTTCACCCTGCAGGCCTTCGTGGAGCGCAGCTTCGGCATCTACCAGGACGAGGTCGACGAGATCGTCCTGCGCATCCACCCGCACGGCGCCGAGGAGGCCCTGGGCTGGCGGTTCCACCCGACCCAGAAGCTGGAGCCCCAGGCCGACGGCTCGGTGATCGCCACCTTCCACGCCGGCGGCATGCGCGAACTGGCCTGGCACCTGTTCACCTGGGGCGACAAGCTGGAGATCGTGGCCCCCGAGCGCCTGAAGACCATGATGCGCGAGGAGCTGGCGGTGGCGGTCCGGGCGCACGGACTGAGCTGACCGCAGAGCGCTCCGTTCAGCCTAGGCGTGAAGCGCCGTCTCGGTGGCCTCGATCTCCTCGCGGATCCAGTCGTGGCCGTTGGCCGACAGCACCCCGTCGAGGGCCGTGATGTGCACGCTGAGGCGCTCGCGGATCTCCGGATCGACGTCGTCGCGCCCGGCCATCCACTTGGCGATCAGGTGCAGGCCGAAGGCGCTGTGCAGCGCCAGCCGCTGAAGTTGGTCGTCTGGAAGTCTCATGACGTCCTCCTGGGAAATTTCCGTTCAAGCCTTCAACGCGGCAAGCACCGCTTCGGATCGAATTGGCAGGTGACGGACCCGCGCGCCCACGGCGGCGAAGATGGCGTTGCCGATGGCGGGAGCGACCACGGTGGTCGCCGGTTCGCCCAGGCCCACCGGCGGCTCGGGGCTCTGCACGAACTCGATGTGCAGGTCCGGAACGTCGCCCATGCGCAGCGGCGTGTAGCTGTCGAGATTGGTTTCCTTGATCTGGCCGTTCTCGAACGTGGCGCCTTCGAACAGGGCCAGGCTCATGCCCCACAGGGCCGCGCCCTCCATCTGGGCCATGGCCCCGTCCGGATGGACGATGGCGCCGGCGTCGGCGACCAGGGTCAGCTTCTCGACCTTCACATCGCCGGTCTTGCGGTCGACCCGCACCCGGGCCGCGCAGGCGACCCAGGTCGGCATGTCGCGTTCCTGGCCGAAGGTGGTGGCCAGGCCCAGGCCGGTGTCCTTGGGCAGGCTCGTTCCCCAGCCGGCGCTCTTGGCGACACGGGAGAGCACCGCCGCCTGGCGTCTGGCGCCGCCGACCGCGGAGGGCGGGGCGCCGGCGTTGCGCCCGGCCCCGTCGAGCAGCTTCAGGCGGAAGGCCAGCGGATCCTGCCCCTGGGCGCGGGCGGCCTCGTCCATGGCGCTTTCCACCGCCCAGTTGGTCCAACCCGGACCCACCGAGCGCAGCCAGCCCGGACGGAAGGCCTTGTTGGCGAGGTCGTTGGAAATCGCCCGCACGCGATGGGCGCCCACGCTGTACCAGTGGTTCGCCCCGTTGATCGCGAAGGGGTCGTAGGGGACGCCGTTGAGGCCGTTGGGCATGAAGAACGGCGCCATCACCTCGGTGGGCCAGCCGGCGCAGGCGTCGTGGGTCATGGCGGTCACCCGCCCGGCCTCGCCGAAGGCCATGCGGACCTTCTGCACCGAGGGCGAGCGGAAGCTGTC
>DASUIJ010000003.1:0-3036 GCA_036279815.1 Phenylobacterium sp.
GAGACCCCGCGCGTGCAGGCCGAACTGCTGGCGGCCCTGCCGCAGGCCCACCGGGCCTTCCTGGGCCGGCTGGCGACGTCGGTCACCGTCCAGGACTACCTCTTCGTCCACGCGGGCGTCCGGCCCGGCGTGGCGCTCGCCGCCCAGGCCGAACAGGACCTGATCTGGATCCGCTACGAGTTCCTGCAGTCGGACGCCGACTTCGGCAAGGTCGTGGTCCACGGCCACACCCCCGCGCACCTTCCCGAGCTCAAGGCGAACCGCATCGGCATCGACACCGGCGTCTACTACTCGGGCGTGCTGACGGCGGTGCGCCTGGAGGGGACCGACCGGCGGATCATCCAGGCCCGCGCCTAGTGGGCGTCGTCCCAGTTGGCGGCGGCTCGCGCCTCGACCACCAGGGGCACTGAGATCGACACCGCCGGCTCGGCGGCGCGCTCCATCACCTGCTTGGCGACCTTGATCAGGGCGTCGGCCTCGGCCTCCGGCGCCTCGAACACGAGTTCGTCGTGCACCTGCAGCAGCATCTTCGCTTCCAGCCCCGCGGACTCCAGGGCCGCCGGCATGCGGATCATGGCCCGGCGCATGACGTCGGCCGCCGCCCCCTGGATCGGGGCGTTGATCGCCGCCCGGTCGCCGAACGCGCGCTCGGCCTGGCTCTTGGAATAGACCGCCGGGATGTTCACCTTCCGCCCGAAGATGGTGGTGACGAAGGCCTGGCTGCGCACCTGCTGCTGCATGCGGTCCATGTAGGTGCGGATGCCGGGGAAGCGCTCGAAGTAGGTCTTGATGTAGGCCCCCGCCTCGTCCTGCGGGATCGACAGCTGGTTGGCCAAGCCGAAGGCCGAGATGCCGTAGACGATGCCGAAGTTGATCGCCTTGGCGCGCCGCCGGGTCTCCGCCGGCATGCCCTCGACCGGCACGCCGAACATCTCCGAGGCGGTCATGGCGTGGATGTCCAGGCCGTCGGCGAAGGCCTTCTTCAACTGCGGGATGTCGCCGACGTGGGCCAGGATCCGCAACTCGATCTGGCTGTAGTCGGCGCTGATCAGCACATGGCCGGGCTCGGCGATGAAGGCCTTGCGGATCTTGCGGCCTTCTTCGGTGCGGATCGGGATGTTCTGCAGGTTCGGATCGTTGGATGACAGCCGTCCGGTGGTGGTCGAGGCCAGGGCGTAGGAGGTGTGAATCCGGCCCGAGCGGTCGGCGATGGCGCTGACCAGGTTGTCGGTATAGGTGCCCTTCAGCTTCGACAGCTGACGCCAGTCCAGCAGCACTCGCGGCAATTCGTGGCCCTGGGCCGCCAGTTCCTCCAGCACCGAGGCGTCGGTGCCTTGCGCGCCTGTCGCCGTGAGGCGTTTCGAGGCCAGGCCCATTTCCCCGTACAGCACTTCGCCGATCTGCTTGGGGCTGCCCAGGTTGAACGGCCGGCCGGCCAGGCGGTGCGCTTCGGCTTCGAACTCGCTCATCCGTACCGAGAAGTCGTGGGAGAGCCGGCGCAGGGTCTGCGTGTCGACCTTGATCCCCTCGTTCTCCATCTGCGCCAGCACCGCGGGCATGCCCCGCTCCAGCGTCTCGTAGACGGTCAGCAGGCCTTCGCGGGCCAGGCGCGGGCGAAGGTGGTGGTAGAGCCGCAGGGTGACGTCGGCGTCCTCGGCCGCATAGCAGGTCGCCGGCTCCAGCTTCACGTGCTTGAAGCTCTTCTGCGACTTGCCGGTTCCGGTGACGGCGGAGAACTTGATCGGCTCGTGCTCCAGCCAGCGCTTGGAGAGCTCGTCCATGCCGTGGCTTTTGTGCAAGCCCCCTTCCAGGGCGTAGCTGATCAGCATGGTGTCCTCGATCGGCGCCACGGCGACGCCGTGCCGGGCCAGGACCGCCATGTCGTACTTGGCGTTCTGGGCGACCTTCAGGACGGTCGGGTCCTCCAGCAGCGGCTTGAGCCGCTCGATCACGACCTCCAGCTCCAGCTGCTCGATGGCCTCCGGGGCCTCGAAGGCCAGGCCGCCGTCGCCCTCGTGCTCGTGCCCGACGGGGATGTAGCAGGCCTCTCCCGGCGACACCGCCAGCGAAATCCCGCAGAGGTTCGCGGTCGCCGACGACAAGGCGTCGGTCTCGGTGTCGAAGGCGACAAGTCCGCCGGCGCGGGCCTTGGCGATCCAGTTGTCCAGCGTCGTCAGGTCGCGCACGCAGACATAGGCGTTGACGTCGATGGCGGCGGGGGCCGTGGCGGCGGGCGCCGGAGCCTGGGCCGGGGCGGGCGCGCTGGCCGCCGCGCTGCCGCCGACCACGCGGCGCGCCAGGGTCCGGAATTCCATCTCTTCGAGGAAGGCGGCCAGTTCGTCGGCGTTGGGGTCGTCGACCACCAGCGCATCGATCGGTTCGGGCAGCGGCGTCTCGCAGTCCAGCCGCACCAGTTCGCGCGACAGGCGGATCTGGTCGGCGAACTCGATCAGGGTGTCGCGGCGCTTCGGCTGCTTGATCTCGCCGGCGCGGGCCAGCAGCGTGTCGAGGTCGCCGTACTCGTTGATCAGCAGGGCGGCGGTCTTGATGCCGATGCCCGGCGCGCCCGGCACGTTGTCGACGCTGTCGCCGCACAGGGCCTGGACGTCGACCACCTTTTCCGGCGGCACGCCGAATTTCTCGATCACCTGCTCGCGGCCGATCTTCAGGTTCTTCATGGTGTCGAGCATCGACACCCGGTCGCCGACCAGCTGCATCAGGTCCTTGTCGGACGAGATGATCGTCACCTCGCCGCCGGCGTCGCGGACCTTGCAGGCATAGGCGGCGATCAGGTCGTCGGCCTCGTAGCCGGGCAGCTCCAGGCTGGGGATGCCGAAGGCGCGGGTGGCGCGGCGCATCAGCGGGAACTGCGGGACCAGGTCCTCGGGCGGCGGCGGCCGGTGGGCCTTGTACTGATCGTAGAGCTTGTTGCGGAAGGTCTTCTCGGAATGGTCGAAGATCACCGCCAGGTGGGTCGGCGCTTCAGGCTGCGCCTTCATGTCGACCAGCAGCTTCCACAGCATGTTGCAGAAGCCG
>DASUIJ010000004.1:0-13017 GCA_036279815.1 Phenylobacterium sp.
GTGTGGCGCCTGCGCCCCACCCGAAAAAAAAGCGCCGCCGGATGAACCGGCGGCGCGATGTCAGGGCTGAGACGAGGCTCAGAACTTCTTTTTGACGCCCACCTTGTAGGTCCGCCCGAGGGCGTTGCCGGTGAAGGGGTCGTAGCTCAGGTCCAGCCGCGCGAACGGCGGATCTTCGTCCAGGACGTTGTCGATGGACGCGGTCAGGGTCGTGTCCCACGGCAGGAACACGCGGTAGTCGAGATCGTGGGTGATGAACTTGTCCACCGTGGTCCCGCTCGTGATCGGACGGCCACCGTTGGACACGTTCGGCGCCAGGATCGAGGTCCGCTGGTCCTTGTAGGAGTCGATGTAGTTGATGGTCCAGCGCAGGTTGTGCGGACCCTTGTTGTACTCGGCGAACACCGAGCCCTTGAGCTGCGGCAGCGAGGTCGGGCCGAGCTGGTAGTTCAGGAAGCCCACGGCGTCGAAGGGCTTCTCGACCACGACGCCGCCCACCGAGAAGGCGTCGACCTTGTATTCCAGCGTGTAGGACGCCGACAGGCCGAGGTGCAGATCGCCGCCCCAGACGTCGTCGAACGAATAGTCCGCCAGCAGGTCCAGGCCCGAGGTCTTGATCCCCGGTCCGTTGACCACCATCGTCCTGACCCGCGCGATGGTCGTCGTCGAGCAGGCGCCCTGGAAGGTGAAGCGCGCCTGCAGGCCGGCGAAGGCCGGATTGCCGCAGGTCGTGGCCCCCGAACCGCCCGGGAACATGGTGTTGACGATCGAGGCCGAGGGCTCGGCGATGATCGGGTTGTCGAAGTCGAACCGCCACCAGTCCAGCGTGGCCTTCAGGTTGCCGGCGTGAACGATCGCGCCGACGCTGTAGGTCTTGGCCTTTTCCGGCGCCAGGTCCGG
Organism: Phenylobacterium sp.; assembly: GCA_036279815.1. GTDB lineage: Bacteria > Pseudomonadota > Alphaproteobacteria > Caulobacterales > Caulobacteraceae > Phenylobacterium. The sequence continues at coordinate 901 of DASUIJ010000004.1, forward strand.
GTTGCCGAAGATGTCGATGGCCCGGAACGACCCGCCGATGAAGGACAGCGCCGTGACGCTGTTATTGTTCAGCGAGGTGATCGGCGGCCCGCGGAAGGTGGTGCCCGCCGAGGCCCGCATCGCGAACCAGTCGTTGAACTGGTAGCGGACGGAGATCTTCGGATTGGTGGTGGTGCCGACATTGCCGCCGTAGTCCTCATGCCGAACGGCGAGCTGGATGTTCAGGTCGTCGGTGACCGGCACGTTGAGTTCGCCGAACACCGCCCAGACGTCGGCATCAAGATCGGTGTCCGCGCCCGTGCCCAGGAAGAACAGGGGCCCGTTGCGCACCGAGCAGGTGGTGGAGCCGGTGACCGGGGTGTCGATGCAGGGCGACGACGCGATGTTGGACAGGTCGTCGTTGTTCGAGACATAGCCGTCGCGACGCCACTGCGCCCCGACCGCCCAGGCGACGTCGCCGCCGGCAAGGGTGATGCCCGTCTTGCCGTTGAGGACCGCGTCGGCGACGAACAGGCGCTGGGTCGCTTTGGTGGAGACCTGCCGGAAGAACCAGCGCGCCAGGTCCGGGTTGTTCTGCAGCGCCGGGGAGGATTCCGGATTGGTCTGGCCGGTGATCGGATTGACCCCGACGGCGTTGGAGAACGGGTTGAAATAGTAGCAGCCCAGGGCGTTGTTGCCGGCCCCGGTGGTGTAGTTGGCCGTCTTGGCGGCCGTACAGCCGTTGCCGCCGGCGCTGGCGAGACTGCCATAGCCGCGCAGGGCCAGCTGGAAGAGCGAGACCACCGTGTCGTAGCCCGTCCGCGTGCCGGTTTCCTGGCTGTAGGTGGTGGCCACGTCCCAGCCGATGCCGTTGGAAAACTCGCCCTTCAGGCCGGCCGAGACCCGGAAGGCCTCATAGTGACGCATGCCCGTCGAGGGGCCGTTGTCGAAGCCGGGATTGCCGCCGAAGCCGAACGGGCGGTAGCGGACGCCCGGGATGTGCACGGCGGTGGCGAAGGCCGGGATCTGGCTCGGGTGCGCCGCCTGGTAGGCGATGAATCCGGGGTTGGTGGAGGGAACGAAGAAGCCGGACAGCAGGCCGGCCGGAATCTGACCCACCGAGGGGTTGGTGGTCGCCGTGGGCGTCTGCAGGGCCAGGTAGGACGGCGAGGTCTTCCAGTCCGGAACGTCCGTCTCGGAATAGAGGGCCTCGATGTGCAGCCGGGTCGTGTCGCTGAGGTCGGCGTTGGCCTCGCCGTAGAGCTGGTAGCGGTTGCTCTCTTCAACGATGTTATCATAGTTGACGTAGTGGAACTGGCAGGCGGGCAGACCGCCCGGCTGCAGCACCCCGCCCAGCGTCGTACAACCCAGGTCGGACTGGAACGCCGCCGCGGCCGGAGTGTAGGTCCCGGCAGGCGTGGTGGTCAGGGCGAAGAACGGGGCCGTCGGGCTGCCGGCCGACCAGCCGCCCTCCGGGTTCTCGACGTAGGGCCGGTTGGCCCAGCTCCGCTCGATGGTCTTGAGCTCGGACTGATGCTGGTAGGCGGCCGACAGCAGCACGTTGCCGTGGTCTCCCGCCCAGCCCCACAGGATGCTGCCCGTGTAGTCGCCGTCCGAGCCGCTGATGCTGCGATAGCTTCCGCCGACTTCCAGGCCGTTGAAATTGGTGCGGGTGATGAAGTTCACCACCCCGGCGATGGCGTCGGACCCGTAGGTCGCGGCCGCGCCGTCCTTGAGCACCTCGACCCGGCCCACGGCGGCCACCGGCACGATGTTGGTGTCGACGATGCCCGCCCCGGCCTGGCCGAAGGGGTTGGGCGTCATGCGGCGCCCGTTGATCAGCACCAGGGTGCGCTGGGCGCCGAGCCCGCGCAGGTTGACCGAACCGGAGCCCTCGGAGCCCTGGGCCCGCGGGTCGAACTGGTTGGTGTCGCCCAGCACGCCGCTGGACACCGGCAGTTGCTTGAGAAGCTCGACGGTGGACGGCGTGCCCTGTTTTTCAAGTTCCTCGGAATTGATGACATCCACCGGCAGCGCGGCGTCTTCCGGAGTGCCCGCGATGAACGAGCCGGTGACGACGACTTCCTCGACGGTTGTCGCGCCTTTCGGCTCTTCCGCTGCGGCCGCATGACCGGCGGCTCCCAGCGCAAGCACGACGGCCATCGCAGAGCCGCCGCATAGATATCTGCTCATAGACATGGGTTTCCTCCCCCTGCCGGTCCGCCGGTCTCGATCTGACGCGAGGGGTCGGCCGTACAGGTAATCCGATTGAAGGCTGAGTTCGTCGCGCAGGCCAGCGGATTGCGACCGAGTTGACACAATTCCGGCGCGCTGCGGCGATCGCGCAACACCGTTATCTGTAAGGGAATTTTGACGGGCCGTCGAAAACCCGCCGCGCCGGCCGCGGGGACCGACGACCCTTGACCCTTTCCGGGGGCTGGCGCCAATGTCCGACCCCGGCGATTGGCGTGGAAATCGAGGCGACGCGATGAAATGCCCAGGCGCGGGCGCTGTTGTCCTGGCGGCCCTGGCTCTGTGCGGGTGCTCCGGTCCCGAGGGCGTGAGAGATTTCGCCTCCAACCTGCGTGACCGTGTCGCCACCGACGCCGCGACGGCGGCGGCCCAGCGGGCGATGCGTCCGGGCCCCGCCGAATATGGCGGCGGCGGCGGCGGCCCGCGCCCCCGCCCGCAGCCGACCACGCCCCGCCAGCCGGGCCAGGCCGATCCCAACGCCAAGCCCGGCGAAGCCTCGGGCTCGGGCTCGGCTTCGGATTCCGGGAGCCCGCCCCCGGCCCCGCCTCCGCCGGTGGCCTACTATTATTCCCCGACGGGCGCGCCCGGGCCGGCGCAATAGACGCTCAGGACCTGGCCGGTTCGGCCGCCAGCCGCGTGGCTGGGCGGCCGCCCAGCCACCGCCGGCCAGGCAGGTCGTAGAGCTTCAGCGCCAGATAGGACGCGGCGCCGGCGACCAGCAGGCCGGCCGCCGCGGCCAGGGGCGCCGGGCAGGCGGTCTGAGGGAGCCGTTCCCAGACCAGCGCCATGACCTTCAGCACCGGCTGGTGGATCAGGTAGAACGGATAGGACAGGGCGCCGGCCAGGCTCCACGCGCGGGCGGCCGCCCCCGTCGTCTCCACCCGGGCGCCGAGGGCCACCACAAGCGGGAAGGCCAGGAGGATCGCCGCGGAATCGTAGGCCCAGGCGCGCGGAAATCCCGGCGTCATCAGAATGGCGCCCAGCGCCAGGACCAGGACCCATCCCGGCGCCGACACGGACACGCGGCCCAGGGCGTAGCGGTGGATCAGGACCCCGGCCAGGAACGGGTAGAGCACCCGCACGAGGCCGAACGGAAAGGTCTGCAGGCTGTTGAACCCGATATAGTCGATGGTCCCCGCATACCGCGCGAGCAGGGCCAGGCCGAGGCCGGACGCCAGCAGCAGGGTCAGCGCCACCGGCCGCGACGATCCCCCTCGCCTGCGCTGCAGCGCATAGGCCCCGTTCGCCGCCAGCTCGAACACCAGCGACCACATGGGGTTGTTGAGCGGAAAGGCGTGCTGCTGGAAGAACAGCCCCAGCGGGACCAGGGCGAGGCCCGCGGCCGCGAAGGCCGCCAGCCGCCCGTCGGACGGCGAGGCCGCCAGCGCCGCCGCCAGCCAGCCCAGGCCGACGCCCAGCACGATCATCGGATAGAGCCGGACCAGCCGCCTGCCGGCGAAATCCCGCAAGGTCATGCCTTCGGCCAGGCGCCGATCGTAGGCGTGGGCGATCACGAAGCCGCTGAGGCAGAAGAAGAAATCCACCGCCAGGCTGGCGTGGTGCGGCCGATAGTCCAGGCCGAAGGCCTGGCTGGCGTGCAGCGCCGCGACCGCCAGGGCCGCAAGGCCGCGCAGGCCGTCCAGGAATTCGTAGCGCGCCTTTTGCATCCGCCCCCGCCCGATTCAGGACGGCAGTTGACGACCGACTGCTGTGGATTTGGTTACGAGCCGGGCGTTCCCCGGCCCAGGGACCCGGAGGTTCACGCCGAGGTTCTCTCGCGATTGAACCGTGGACTGGCGGAGAGCTGGACACATGCCTCGAACACCGCCTGGCCAGCGGGCGTCACGAGCGTGTTCGGCGGAAAGATGGTGGCGCGGGCAGTCGCGTCGTCAAGTGTCTCCGCCTCCCTGATAGGTGTGTTGGCATTTTTGTTCTTGTTTTGTTCTTTACATAGGGCCGAGCTTATGCGACCATTCGATGGTCGAGGCGCCGTGGCCGGCAGTCCGGAGGCTCGAAATCAGAACAGCACAAGGGATGTTCGATGGCGCAAATGCCAAGAGGAGAGCCGCGTTCCATTCCGGATCCGGCGGGCGACCTGTACGACGAGATGATCCGGCAGGAGCAGCTGGAGAGGCAACGCGCCGAGGCTGCCGCGACCAAGCCGCCGGCTAGCCCAGTAGGCCACCCAGGATTCGCCGAGTCCCTGATACCGGTCTGGGGCTCTGGTCGCGAGGCGGTGGCGGACTTCCAGGAGGGCGACTATGCCGGTGCAGCGCTCAATGGCGCTCTCGCCGCCTCCGACCTGTTCCTGGCAGGATCGATCGCGAAAGGGGTGGGTAGGGGAGCCTTCTACGTCGCAAAGAATGCAGTGAAGAATCCCTACGATTGGGACCGGTACGTGAGGCCGTGGTTGGGCAAGGAAAGGGGCATGCTTGCGCCAAGACAGCATGGCCATCACTGGGCCATTCCACAGAATGGCTGGGGCAAGAACGTGCCGGACTGGATCAAGAACCAGCCGTGGAACATCAAACCTATGCCCAGCGCCGAGGTTCACGGGCGCCTGACCAACCCCTACAAAGGCAAGCCGCAGTTCAATGCGGTGGAGAGATACGTGTACGGGACGCCCACGTGGTCGAAAGTCGGAACGGGCGCGGCGGTCGGCCATCCTGCAGCGGCTGGAAACGCCCAGGTCGACAAGCGCCGTTGACCCTAGACGCTCCCTCGTTTCCCGCCCTGGCGTTTCGTCGCGATGTCGGTCGTTACGCGGTTCCGGGGCGGGAGCGCTTGACCTGGTTTCTCGACCCGGAGGACTTCTCGACCTGCACCTCCTGGGAGCTCAAGCATGGCGAGCGGCTCGGGATGGTGCTGGCCGACAGCGGTGGTCGGTGCTGGAAGGTGCTGGCCGTCATTGACCTCGGCGTCGTGAGACCCTTCTGGGAGCGGGCGTTCCGCTTCCTGATGCGGCAGAGCGTGCACCGGATCGACCAGCGGCTTGTCGAGATCGATCCCCTGGCCTTGGACCAGGTGAAAGAGCGGGCATGCGCCTCGATCCAAGCGAATCCAGACGACTGGCGGGACGACGAAGCGATCGCCGGCGAGGATGGGCCGCCGCGGGAGGAACAGGAAATGCTGGATGAGTTGCAGGAGGCGGTCCGAACCGCGCAGACGCTACCGCAGTTGATCAACGCCTTGTACCGTGAAGAGCTGCTCGGCTGACTACCAGCGATCGAAGCCTACACTTCTGGAATGGCCCTGGAGAGAAAACGGGGAATTGGGGGCGCCGGAGCCGTTTTCCGGCTCTCGGAGAGCCGGGCGCAGAGATGCGCGACGGCCTGGCCGGCGGACTTCTGAAGGTATTGGCGGGAAGGGAATTCACGCCGGTTCAGCGGCGGAAAGATGGTGGACGTGACAGGGATTGAACCTGTGACCCCCTCGATGTCAACGAGGTGCTCTCCCGCTGAGCTACACGTCCGCCGGGTCTCCCCAGAGGGGAGCGGGAGGCGGCGGTATAACGATGGCCGCGCGCCTGTGCAAGCGGGGCCCGAAGGTTTCCCCGTGGAACCGGAAGTCCTCAGGCCGCCATCATCCGCTCCACCTCGGAGACGATCTCGCGCAGGTGGATCGGCTTGGACAGCACCTTGGCGCCGGGGGGCGCCGTTTCGCCGGCGGCCAGGGCCACGGCGGCGAAGCCGGTGATGAACATGATCCGCAGCCCGGGGTGCCTGGCCGCGGCGAGACGCGCCACCTCGATGCCGTCCATGCCGGGCATGACGATGTCGGTGAGCAGCAGGTCCCAGTTCTGGTCGAGCACGGCGGCGGCTTCCTCGCCGTCGGCGCAGGAGGTGACGTCGAAGCCCGCCCGCTCCAGCGCCCGGGTCAGGAACCCGCGCAGGGAATCGTCATCTTCAGCCAACAGGATCCGGGGCATCGGCGCTCCGCAGGGACAGGTCTCAAACCCCGACCTTAGTGGGGCAGATGTAAATCCGCGATGAACCGCGACGCCGCAGGGGCGCATCTGTTTGACCACGGCGGCGATTGCAGGGTCTTATGGCGCAGATGAACGCCTGGGAGCCTATCGCCGCGACGCCTTCGTCCACAAGGACCGAGCCGGCGTACGAAGTGCGCCGGGCGGCCGCTGACGGCGCGCCTGCGCCCACCCCGCTGGTCTTCGCCTCCCCCCATTCGGGCCGGATCTATCCGGACGACATGATGGCCGTCCTCGAGGGCGTGGCGATCCGACGCTCCGAAGACGCCTATGTGGACGAGCTGGTGACCGAGGCGCCCGGCCTGGGCGCCGCCCTGATCGCCGCAAGGCTCGCCCGCGCCTATATCGACGTGAACCGCGAGGCCTTCGAGCTGGATCCGGCCATGTTCGCCGACGAACTGCCCGACTTCGCCCGCGGGCGATCGGCGCGGGTGGCCGCGGGGCTGGGCGCCATCGCCCGGGTGGTGTCCGAGGGCCAGGAGATTTATGCGCGCAAGCTGACCTTCGCCGAGGCCCGCGCCCGGATCGAGAACGCCTACACCCCCTATCACGCGGCCCTGGCCCGCCTCCTGGGCGAGGCGCATTCGGCGCACGGGTTCGCGATCCTGATCGACTGGCACTCGATGCCGGCCGCGGCCGCGCGCGCCAGCGGCCGGGACGGCGCCTGCGACGTCGTGCTGGGCGACCGGTTCGGCGCGGCCTGCGCCGGGGACGTGACCCAGAAGGTGGAACGCGAGCTGGAGGCCATGGGCTATCGGGTGGCCCGCAATGCGCCCTATGCCGGCGGATACACCACCGAACACTACGGCCGGCCCGCCCGCCGGACCCACGCCCTGCAGATCGAGATCAATCGCGCGCTCTATCTGGACGAGGCCCGGCTGGTCCCCACAGAGGGATTCGCGCGGCTGAAGGCGGACCTGGAACAGCTGACCCGCGCCCTGGCGGCGGCCGACTGGAGCGGGCTGAAGGGCGCCTAGGATCGCCGCGGGAGTCCGCGGATCCGGCTGTTTCCACCCGCCCAGGCGTCGGGCCAAAAAAAAGCCGCGTCCGAAGACGCGGCAGTTCATTAGGGAGGAAACGCCCAGGAAGGGCAGAGGCGTCAGCGACGCCTCACGTTTCGATATCTAGAGTGCGGCGCACAAAAGGGCAAGAAAAAAAGCGCAGCCGCAGCCAGAAATTTGCCTGAAAGGGGTAATTAGAATATCTAATCAATAGGTTATAAATGCTCAATATGGGTAAGGGTGCTTGCTGCACCGCACAACGTCGATTTCGGGAATCGTGCCGGCGCGACGAGAAGGCGCTGGCGGAAAGGCCCCGTCTCCACTACAAGCGCGCGCCTCATCCGAGATAAGATTTAAATGTCGCTCCGCAACATCGCCATCATCGCCCACGTCGACCACGGCAAGACTACGCTCGTCGATCAGCTCCTCGCCCAGTCTGGCGTCTTCCGCGCCAACGAGGCTACGGTCGAGCGCGCCATGGACTCCAACGACCAGGAGCGCGAGCGCGGGATCACCATCCTGGCCAAGTGCACCAGCGTGCTTTGGCATGGTGAGGCGGGCGAAACCCGCATCAACATCATCGACACCCCCGGCCATGCCGACTTCGGCGGCGAGGTGGAGCGCATCCTGGGCATGGTGGACGGCTGCGTCCTGCTGGTCGACGCCGAGGAAGGCGTCATGCCGCAGACCAAGTTCGTTCTGGGCAAGGCGCTGAAGATGGGCCTGCGCCCCATCCTGTGCCTGAACAAGGTCGACCGGCCGCACGCCGATCCCGACCGGGTGCTGAACGACGCCTTCGACCTGTTCGCCGCCATGGGGGCGACCGACGACCAGCTCGACTTCCCGCACATCTACGCGTCCGGCAAGAACGGCTGGGCGACCCTGGACATGGCCAAGCCCAACGACAATCTGGCCCCGCTGGTCGACATGATCGTCCGGCCCGTGCCGGAACCCCAGGCGGTGGCGCGCGCCCACGACCCCTTCCAGATGCTGGCGGTGCTGATCGAGGCCGACCCGTTCCTGGGCCGCCTGCTGACCGGCCGCATCGAGGCCGGCAAGGCCGTCCCCGGCATGGCCATCCACGCCCTGTCGCGCGACGGCAAGGAGATCGAGCGGGGACGCATCACCAAGGTGCTGGCCTTCCGCGGCCTGAAGCGCCAGCCGATCGATGACGCCGAGGCCGGCGACATCGTCGCCATCGCGGGCCTGAGCAAGGCCACCGTGGCCGACACCCTGTGCGCGATGGAAGTCACCGAGGCCCTGCCCGCCCAGCCCATCGATCCGCCGACCATCTCGATGACCGTCTCGGTCAACGACAGCCCGCTGGCCGGCCGCGAAGGCGACAAGGTGCAGAGCCGCGTGATCCGCGACCGCCTGCTGAAGGAAGCCGAGTCCAACGTCGCCATCAAGGTGAGCGAGACCGCCGGCAAGGACGCCTACGAGGTCGCCGGCCGAGGCGAACTGCAGTTGGGCGTGCTGATCGAAAGCATGCGCCGCGAGGGCTTCGAGGTGTCCATCAGCCGCCCGCGCGTGGTCTTCCAGACCGATCCCGAGTCCGGCGCGCGGCTGGAGCCCATCGAGGACGTGATGATCGACGTCGACGACGAGTTCAGCGGCATCGTCATCGAGAAGCTGTCGGCCCGGAAGGCCGAGCTGAAGGACATGGGCCCCTCGGGCGCCGGCAAGACCCGCCTGAGCCTGATGGCCCCGTCGCGGTCGCTGATCGGCTATCAGGGCGAGTTCCTGACCGACACCCGCGGCTCCGGCGTGCTGAACCGGGTGTTCTCGCACTACGAGCCCTACAAGGGTCCCATCGACGCGGGCCGCAAGGGCGTGCTGGTCTCGAATTCCGACGGTGAGACGGCGTCCTACGCCCTGTGGAACCTCGAAGAGCGCGGGACGATGTTCGTCGGCGGCGGCGAGAAGACCTATCAGGGCATGATCATCGGCGAAAACAGCCGCGCCGACGATCTCGACGTCAATCCGATGAAGGCCAAGCAGCTCACCAACGTGCGGGCCTCCGGCAAGGACGAGGCCGTGCGCCTCACCCCGCCGCGCCGCATGACCCTCGAACAGGCCATCGCCTATATCGAGGAGGACGAACTGGTCGAGGTGACGCCGAAGTCGATCCGGCTGCGGAAACAGGTGCTCAATCCCTCGTTCCGCAAGCGGCGCGTCAAGGAAGAATAGCGCCCGGGCGCATCCGGCGGCCGGACCGCCAACGGTCGTGGGCCGACGGTAAACCTGTGCTAGGCAACGCTCCGAGAGGAGCGCGCATGGTCCATCCCGTCTTCGCCAACCTGCCGACCACGATCTTCGAGGAGATGTCCGGGCTCGCGCGGGAATCCGGCGCCGTGAACCTGGGGCAGGGATTCCCCGATGATCCGGGCCCCGAGGCCGTTCGCGCCAGGGCGGCCGACGCCGTCCTGAACGGCTACAACCAGTATCCGCCCATGGCCGGCCTGCCCGAGCTGCGCGAGGCGGTGGCCGGCCACTATGCGGCGAGCCAGGGCCTGGACCTGGACTGGCGCGAGGAGATCACCGTCACCTCCGGCGCCACCGAGGCCCTGGCGGCCGCCTTCCTGGCCCTGGTCGAGCCCGGCGACGAGGTGATCGTCTTCCAGCCCTTCTATGACGCCTACCTGCCGCTGATCCGCCGCGCCGGCGGGGTTCCGAAACTGGTCAGCCTGACGCCGCCCCACTGGCGGTTCGACCGCGCCATGCTGGAGGCCGCCTTCGGACCGCGCACCCGGATGGTGGTCCTGAACAATCCGATCAACCCGACGGGCGTGGTCCTGCCGCGCGAGGATCTGGCGCTGCTGGCCGAGTTCTGCGTCGCCCATGACGTGGTCGCCGTCTGCGACGAGGTCTGGGAGCAGGTGCTGTTCGACGGCGCGGTCCACACGCCCCTGATCGCCCTGCCCGGCATGCGCGAGCGCACGGTGAAGATCGGGTCGGCCGGCAAGATGTTCGGGCTCACCGGCTGGAAGGTCGGCTTCCTCTGCGCCGCCCCGCCCCTGACCCACGCCCTGTCGCGCGCGCACCAGTTCCTGACCTTCACCACGCCGCCCAATCTCCAGACCGCCGTGGCCTGGGGGCTGGCCAATCCCGGCGACTGGTTCACGGCCATGCCAGGCGCCCTGCAGCGCTCGCGCGACCGGCTGAGCGAGGGGCTGACGCGGGAGGGCTTCGCGGTCCTGCCGAGCCGCGGGACCTATTTCCTGAACATCGACCTGCCGGCCTCCGGCGTTCCCGAGCCGGACCGCGCCTTCTGCCTGCGTGCGGTGAAGGAGGCCGGCGTGGCGGCGATCCCGGTCTCGGCCTTCTACGAGGAGACGCCGGTGACCAGCATCGTGCGCCTTTGCCTGTCCAAGCGCGACGAGACCCTGGACGAGGGCGTGGTGCGCCTGGCCCGGGCCCGGGAGCTCAGCCAGGCGGCCGGGCGCTAGCGGCCCCGCCCGCTAACGCCCGTCAGCTCGTGGAGCCGCCGTCGATGACCACCGTCTGGCCGGTCATCCAACTGCCGGCCTTCGAGGCCAGGAACACCGCCGCGCCGGCGATGTCGTCCGGCTCGCCCAGGCGGCGCAGGGGCGTGCCGCTGGAGGCGCGCGCCTCCCCGGCCGGGGTGTCCCACAGGGCCTTGGCGAAATCGGTCTTCACCAGGCCCGGCGCGATGCAGTTGACCCGGATGTTGTCGGGGGAAAGCTCCTGGGCGAGGTTGCGCGCCAGCTGCATGTCCGCCGCCTTGGAGATCGCGTAGGCCCCGATCACGCTGGTGCCGCGCAGGCCGCCGATCGACGAGATGATGATGATCGCCCCGTCCTTGCGCTCCCGCATTTCGGGCGCGGTCATGTTGATCAGCCAGTTGTTGGCGATGATGTTGTTCTCGAGGATCTTGCGGAAGGCGTCGTCGCTGATCCCGCTCATCGGCCCGTAATAGGGATTCGACGCGGCGTTGCAGACCACGATGTCGATCTTCCCGAAGACCTTCCTGGCCTCGTCCACCAGGCGCTGCAGGTCGTCCTTGGAGGAGATGTTCGCGGGCACGGCGATGGCGGCGCCCGGATGCCTGGCGTTGATCGCGGCGGCGACCTCGTCGCAGGGGCCGGCCTTGCGCGAGGAGATCACCACCTTGGCGCCATGCTCGGCCATCCGCTCGGCGATGGCCTTGCCGATCCCGCGCGAAGATCCGGTGATGACGGCGACCTTGCCGGTCAGATCGAACAGCTCACCCATGACGTTCCCTCTTTTTTTAAACAGTCGTTTGATCAATGGGCGCCATTTGCAGCAGCGGCGGACGCGACGTCAAGCGGGCTTCGCCGGCGCCTGTCGCGGCCCCAATTCGTGTTATGGGCCACCGCCAAAGGGGGACCCCGCCATGCCGACCCTGACCAGCATCGCAGACCTGGAAGCGCTCTATGGCCAGCCCAACGCCGCCTCGACGGTGAAGGAGCTGAACGCCCTGATCCCGGAGTATCGCGCCCATATCGAGGCCTCGCCGTTCTGCGCGCTCGCCACCGTCGGGCCGGAAGGGCTGGACTGTTCCCCGCGCGGCGACGCCGGCCAGGTGGTGCGCATCCTCGACGACCGGACTCTCGCCATGCCCGACCGGCGGGGCAACAACCGCGCCGACTCCCTGCGCAACATCATCCGCGACCCGCGGGTGGCGCTGATGTTCCTGGCGCCGGGCTCCAACACCACGCTCAGGGTCAACGGCCGCGCCGAGTTGCGCACCGATCCGGACCTGCTCGACAGCTTCGTCATGGACGGCAAGCCGCCGCGCTGCGTGATCCTGATCAACATCGACGCCGTCTACTTCCAGTGCGCGCGGGCCCTGATCCGCGCCGAGGTCTGGAATCCGGAGAGGTTCGTCGATCCCGACAGCCTGCCGACCGCCGG
>DASUIJ010000005.1:0-19728 GCA_036279815.1 Phenylobacterium sp.
AGGGGACGCCCCCTGCCGCCTCCACGGTGGCCGGCCAGCTCCTGGATCAGGCCATATGAGCCCGCCCGCCAAACGCCAGGTGGCCGTGGCCCTGCGCTACGAAGCTCCCGACGCGCCCAAGGTGGTGGCCAGCGGCCGCGGCCTGGTGGGCGAGAGGATCATCGCCGCCGCGCGCGAGCACGGCGTGCCGCTGACGCAGAACGCCCCGCTGGCGGAGGCGCTCTCGACCCTCGAGCTCGAGACCGAGATTCCCGAGCAGCTCTATGTGGCGGTGGCCGAGGTCCTGGCGTTCCTGCTCAAGACCTCGAAGGCGTCCGGCTAGCCCAGGCTCATTTCGGCTTGCGGAACTTGTAGATGAACTGGTCGGTCTTGCCGCGGATCGAGGCGTCGAAGACGTTGGCGGTGCGTGGGTCGGCCGGGTTCTGCAGAACCCCCAGTTCGCTGTCGAACGTGAAGCCCGCGGCCTCGACTTCCTTGCGCACCTGGGCGGCGTCGATCCGGTGCAGGGTGTTGGTGTCGCGCAGGCCCGAGCCCGCGGCGGCGGAATGGTCGAGCACCACATAGACGCCGCCGGGCTTGAGCGCGTCGAACACCGCCTTGTTGACGATCGCCAGGTCGGTGGGCTTGGCGAAGTCGTCGTGCAGGTCGTGGTAGTTCTGCGAGGTCCAGACCACGTCGAGCTTCTCGGGAACCGCGAAAGCGTTCATCGGCGCGGTCAGGAAGGTCACGTTCGGGCTCGGATGACTGCCGTTGGCCGGCAGCGGGGTCTTGGAGAACTTGGCGAACTCCGCGGGCAGGAAGCTGTAGACCATGCCCTTGGGACCGACGGACAGGGCGAACAGCCGGGTGAAATAGCCGCCGCCCGGGATGAGGTCGGCGACCTTGTCGCCCGGCTTCACCCCGGCGAAGGTCAGCATGTCGGCGGGCTTGCGGTCCGCGTCGCGCTTGGTGTCGTCGGCCGGGCGCGAGGCGTCGGCGACCGCGGCGGTGACGTAGGCGGGCGGGGTCTGCACAAAGGCCGCGGCGGGCGCGGCGGCGAAACCCAAGGCTGCGGTCGCGATCAGGGCCAGAACGAGCTTGCGGGACATGGGTGGTTCCTGTCGAAGGGACTTTGTCCCATCAGACCACGCCCCCCGCGCCGACGTAACGTGAATATTCGGACAGGTTGGGCTAGGCGCTGGCCAGGACGCTCTGGAACAGGATCGCCCCGTCGGCGGAACCCAGCTCGGCTTCGAAGGCGCGGTCGGGGTGGGGCATCAGCCCCAGGACATTGCCGCGGGCGTTGACGATGCCGGCGATGTCGGCGGTCGAGCCGTTGGGATTGTCCACATAGCGGAACACCACCTGGCCCTCGCCCTCGATTCGGGCCAGGGTCTCGGCGTCGGCGAAGAAATTGCCCTCGCCGTTGCCCACCGTCATGGTCACTTCGCGCCGCCCGCCATAGCCGGCGGTGAAACGGGTCTGGGCGTTGACGACCTCGAGGTCGACGGGCTTGCAGACATATTTCAGGTGTTCGTTGCGCAGCAGGGCGCCGGGCAGAAGTCCGGCCTCGCAAAGGATCTGGAAGCCGTTGCAGATGCCGGCGACGGCCACGCCGCGCTCGGCGGCGGCCTTGACCTCGGTCATCACCGGCGACAGCGCGGCCATGGCGCCGCAGCGCAGATAGTCGCCGTAGGAGAACCCGCCCGGAAGCACGATCAGGTCGACCCCCTGGGGCAGGGCGGTCTCGGCGTGCCAGACCATGTCGACGCTGGCCCCCGTCGACCTCTCGATCGCCACCTTGCAGTCGCGGTCGCAGTTGGAGCCCGGGAAGACGATGACGGCGGCTTTCATGGGGCGGCTCCATAGGCCGATTTGACGGCGAGTTCCAGATCGGGCGGGGCGATCCGGGTGCGGAAATCGAAGGCGTGGGCGCCGGGGCCGTCGGCGGCCAGGCCGGCCAGGCGCCGTTCGCCCTCGGCGCCGGTGGGAATTTCTCCCGCCGGAATCCACCACAGCACGAACGACGGACCCTCGCGCGGCTCGAACCACTCGCCCCGGCGGCGGACATATTCGCGGTGCTCGGTGCGGTAGGCGAAGGCGGCCAGGGCCTCGGCGCTCTCCCAGACCGACAGGTTCACGATGTAGAGCGGGTCCTGCCCGGCGGTCGGTTCGGCGGAATCGAAGCCTTGGCCCGTGGCGCGCCAGACAAAGCCGGCCTGGGCCTCGGCGAGGGCGTTGATGTGGTCCAGGGCCTCGCGGAACGGCGCGCTCTCGGGCGATTCCAGAGGGCGCTTCAGGGTCGCCACGTTGAACTGGGCCAGATGGTAGCCGCTCACTGTCGCCGCCCTTTCGCCAGGCCCTTCAGATAGGCGGCGAAGGTCTCATATCCAGCCCTGTCGCCATAGGCGCAGCCGGTCTGGGCCCGGCCGCCGGGGCCCACGCTCTGCTTGAAGACGGCGGGATGGGCCGGCGCGCCGGGCTGGGTGACCACATAGGACACGTGGCCGTCCTCGGCGTTGTAGTAGCGGTAGGGCTCGCCCGGCGACGGGGCGAGCTTCAGACCGGGCTCGGCGGAAATCCTGGCGGACAGGGCGTCGAACCCGGCGGCGCAGTCGAAGGCCAGTTCGGGCGGCGGCGGCGGATCGGGTTTCGAGCAGGCCGCAAGTCCCAGCGCCCCCGCGATCAGGAGCGCCGCGGGCTTCACGCCACCTCGATGCGGTAGCTTTCGATCACCGTGTTGGCGAGCAGCTTCTCGCACATGTCCTTCACCTGGGCCTCGGCTGCGGCCTTGTCCTGGCCCTTGATGTCGAACTCGATGGTCTTGCCGACCCTGACCCCTTCGACCCCGCCCCAGCCCAGGCCATGCAGGGCGCTCTCGACGGCCTTGCCCTGGACGTCGAGGACGCCGGGCTTGAGGAAGACGTGGACTTTCGCGCGCACTAGTGCAGGCCTCCTTGGATCACGGTCGGCATCTCCTTCATGATGCCGAGCCGTCTGGCGACCTCGGCATAGCTCTCGATGACGTCCCCCAAATCGCGGCGGAATCGGTCCTTGTCCAGTTTCTCGTTGGTCTGGGTGTCCCACAGCCGGCAGGAATCCGGGCTGATCTCGTCGGCCAGGATCACCCGGGAGAAGTCGTTCTCCCACAGCCGCCCGAACTCCACCTTGAAATCGATCAGGGTGATGCCGACCGCCCCGAAGGCGCCGCTCAGGAAATCGTTCACCCGCAGCGACAGGGCCATCATGTCGTCGATCTCCTGGGTCGTGGCCCAGTTGAAGGCGGTGATGTGCTCCTCGGTGACCATCGGATCGGAGAGCTTGTCGTCCTTCAGGTAGAATTCGATGATCGAGCGGGGCAGGGCCTGGCCTTCCGGCAGGCCGAAGCGCTGGCTGAGCGAGCCGGCCGCCACGTTGCGGACCACCACTTCCAGCGGGATGATCTCGAGCTCCCGGATGAGCTGCTCGCGCAGGTTCAGCCGCTTGATGAAGTGGTTCTGCACGCCGATCGAGTTCAGGCGGGTCATGAAGTATTCGCTGATGCGATTGTTTATGACGCCCTTGCCTTCCAGCACGGCTTTCTTTTGGGCGTTGAATGCGGTTGCGTCGTCTTTGAAGTACTGGATCAAGGTGCCGGGTTCCGGCCCCTCGTACAGAATCTTGGCCTTGCCCTCGTAGATCTTCTTGCGGCGGGTGCTCATAGTCGCCTTCTCCACGAAGCGAGGGCTTGGCCGGCGCCGGAAACAAAAACGCGCGCGGCTCATTCATGCGCGCGCGGCTGTGGCTAACCGACCTCTCGCTAATCCGAGGCGTGCCCGGAAACTAGCGGAACCTGGCCTCGCGCGCAAACCTTGCCGCCCGCACATCAAGCTTCACCGACCGTTTCCGTTGCGGGCCGGCGCGCCAGGGGATAGAGAACCGTCAAGGCCGCTCCCTGGGGATCACATGACGACTTTCGACAATCGCGAACGTGGCTTCGAGAATAAGTTCGCGCTCGACCAGGAGCAGGAATTCAAGGCGGGCGCCCGCCGGAACCGCCTGCTCGGCGAATGGGCCGCGGGCCTGATGGGCCTGGAAGGCGCTCACCTGGCCGAATACGCCAAGGCGGTGGTGAAGTCCGACTTCGAGCTTCCGGGCGACGACGACGTGCTGCGCAAGGTGTTCGAGGACCTGAAGGGCTCGGGCGTCGCCGTCACCGAGGGCGAAGTGCGCATGAAGATGGACGAGCTGCTCGCCCAGGCCCGCGAGGCCGTGAAGAGCGGCGAATAGGCGTAGGCCGGCCAGACCGTCCAGTATTCCCCCGGGTCCATACAGCAGCCCAGGGGATCACCATCTTCGACCACCGCCGCAATTTCCGGTCGATCATCGCACGGGCGACTCACGAAACTTTGCGTCAACTGGAGCGTGAGCGGAATTGCGCGCGCCCGCCACCATGCTTAACGATGCGGACAACTGCAACGAAAGCTTAGGTGGGGTTCATGTTAACGAATGTTATTCGGCAATCCCTGATCGCCGCGGTCTCCGGCGCCGCCCTGCTGGCCGCCGGCCAGGCCAGCGCCGCCATCAATGTCGCATGGGCCGACTGGAACAGCGCCCCCGCAGGCGCCGGCCAGGTCAGCGGCGTGATCAATGCGCCAGGCGGCGCGGTGGGCGTCACCTACAACGGCTCCTACCTCTTCGCCCAGACCTCCGGCGGAACCGACTACTGGGTGGACAACGGCTACACCCAGGGCCTGGTCAACCGACCCACGGGCACGGACATCATTGCGCTGGCCACGGGCGGCGCCAAGACCATCACCTTCTCGAAGGCGGTGACCAATCCCTATCTCGCCTTCACGAGCTGGAACGGCAATGTGGTCACCTTCTCCTCGCCGTTCACCATCATCAGCCAGGGCTGCGGCTACTGGGGCTGCGGCTCCTTCGTCCCGTCCAACGGCAACCTGACCTTCACCGGATCGGGCGAGGTCCACGGGGTGCTGCAGTTCCAGGGCACCTTCAACAGCCTGACCTTCACCGACAGCAATGAGAGCTGGCATGGCTTCACGGTGGGTATCGCCGACGTCGCCGGGCCCGGGGGCGGCATTCCCGAGCCGTCCGCATGGGCGCTGATGATCATGGGCTTCGGCCTGACCGGCGCGGCGCTCCGCTCCCGCCGCCGCGCGCCGGCGCTCGCCAGGGCGTAAGGCCAGCCCGTCACCGACAAGGACGCCGCCCCGCAACGGGCGGCGTTTTTGTCTGGGCGGACCAGGCGGCGGCGGACCCGTGGACCTGGATGGCGCCCCCCGCCGCCTTGCCATCACCCCGCGCATGTCCAAGGATCAACGCCGACCCGGGCGCCTGACGTCCGGGGTCGAGCATCGGCGGTCCGGTTGGTCCGGAGGCGCCGGGCCGGTGGGAGGGACGTGCGGTGGTGCAGGCGGCATTCGAGACCATTCTGTGGGAACGGGTCGGGGACCGGGCGACCTTGACCCTGAACCGTCCCGAGCAGCGCAACGGGATCACGCCCACCATGATGGACGAGCTCCACGTGGCCCTGGGCGCGGCGGCGCGGGACGAGAGCCTGCGGGTGCTGGTGCTGCGCGGGGCCGGGCGGGACTTCTGTCCCGGGGCGGACGTGAAGTTCTACGCCGCCGAGAAACGCTCGACCAACCTGGCGACCTTCGAGGTGAGCGTCTTCCTGCATGAGATGCCGGCGGTGACGGTGGCGGCGATCCGGGGCGCCTGCGCCGGCGCGGGGCTCGGCTGGGCGGCGGCGTGCGACCTGCGGGTGGCGTCGGCAACGGCGCGGTTCAACACCGCGTTCCTGGGCGTGGGGCTGTCGGGCGACATGGGCGGGCCATGGACCCTGCCGCGGATCATCGGCGCGGCCAAGGCGCGGGAGCTCTACCTGTTGCCCGGCAAGTTCGACGCGGCCGAGGCGCTGCGGATCGGGCTGGTCTCGCGCGTGTTCGAGGACGAGGCCTTCGAGGCGGGGACGGACGCGGTGGCGGCCCAGCTGATGGCCGCCGCGCCCCTGGCGCTGGCGGCGATGAAGGGAAACTTCGTGGCGGCCGAGAAGATGGGCCTGGCGGAGTTCATCCCCTTCGAGGCCAAGCGGCATTCGGCCACCGGGGCCACGGCGGATTCCCGCGAGGCGATGACCGCCTTCGTGGAGAAGCGCGCGCCGAAATTCGTGGGGAGATAGCGAGATGGCGATATTCGGCGGCGGGGCCTTCGACACCCTGGTCTGCGATCGGCCGGCGCCGGGGGTGGCGCGCATCGTGCTGAACCGGCCTCAGGCGATGAACGCCTACACCTTCGCCATGTGCGGGGAGCTGCGCGCGGCGATCCAGGCGTTCGCGGACGACGACGAGGTCCGCGCGCTGATCCTGACCGGGGCGGGGACAAGGGCCTTCTGCACCGGCGGCGACATCTCCGGCGGCGACGCGGCGCATTCGCGGTCGGTGGCCTCCCAGCCCATGGGCCAGGGCCGCGAGATGCGTGACGGCATGCAGGCGGTGGTGCTGGCGCTGCGACGGCTGGACAAGCCGTCCCTGGCGATGATCCGGGGCTATGCGGTGGCGGGCGGCCTGGCCCTGGCGCTGGGCTGCGACATGCGGTTCGCGGGGGCCTCGGCGAAGCTGGGCGACACGGCGACCAAGGTGGGGCTGCTGCCCGACGAGGGCGGAGCCTGGCTGTTCCCGCGGGCCATGGGGCTGGACCGGGCGTTGAAGATGAGCCTGCTCAACGAGATCTACGATGCGCCCACGGCCATGGGGCTGGGCCTGGTGACCGAGGTGGTGGACGACGAGGGGCTGGAGGCGCGGTGCCTGGAGGTGGCCCAGGCGCTGGCCGCCAAGGCGCCGCTGGCGGTGCGACTGACCAAGATGATGATGTCCAAGGGGCTGGAGACCGGGCTGGAGTCCTCGCTGGTGGACGCCCAGGTTGCGGTGATGGTGACCAATCCCAGTGAGGACGTACGCGAGGGGATCGCCGCGTTCCGCGAGAAACGGGCGCCCGCGTTCAAGGGGCGATAGGTCCGGCCCGGAAGGCGCCGGGGGGAAGGAGGGCGGTCTTGAGTCAGGATGAGCCGGTCGGAAACGCCAATGCCGTGGTGCGCGGCGCGCTGACCCTGGCCGCCTTGCTGGCGGCGGCGCTGCTGGTCTTGCGGCTGGTCGACGTGATCCTGATGGCCTTCGCCGCCGTGCTCGTGGGGGTGCTGCTGAACGCCCTGGCCGGCTCCCTGCAGAAGCGCGTGGGCCTGGGACGGATGACGGCGCTCACCCTGGCCGTGGTCGTGGTCGCCGTGACCCTGGTCCTGATGGTCTGGGGGTTCGGCAGTCAGGCCGAGGCGCAGCTCGCGAACCTGTCGGACTTGCTGCCGCGCGCCTGGCGCGACCTTCACCAGCGCCTGGGCGGCTCGCCGGCCGGCGCGCTGATGTTGCGCGAACTGGACGGCTGGCTCGGGTCGGGGCGATGGCTGGTGGGACTTGGACCGCAGATGGCGACCAATGTGGCCGCGTCGGTCGCGGGCGCCGTCATCGTGGTCTTCGCCGGCCTCTACCTGGCCTATCATCCGCAATCCTACCTCGCGGGTTTCCTGCTGCTCTTCCCGCGGGAAGCTCGTGCGCGCGCCGCGCAGGTGATGGCCGCCTGCGACGAGGCGCTCAGGCATTGGCTGGTGGGGCAGCTGTTCTCGATGGCGCTGGTGGGGGTCACCACCGGCGTAGGCCTGGCCCTGGTGGGGGTGCCTGCGCCCATCGCCCTGGGCATGATCGCCGGAGTGGGCCAGTTCGTGCCCGTGGTGGGGCCAATGGCGGCGACGATCCCCGGCCTGCTGACCGCCCTGGCCGTGGGGCCGGAGACCTTCGCCTGGGCGGCGGGGGTCTATCTGGTGTCCTCCCAGGTGGAGGCGAACCTCATCACGCCGCTGATGATGCGCCAGATGGCCCAGCTGCCCATGGCGGTGACCCTGTTCGCGGTGCTGGCCATGGGGGTGCTGCTGGGGCCGCTGGGCGTGCTCCTGGCGACGCCGCTGGCGGTGGTGCTCTACGTCTTTGTGAACATGGTCTATGTCCAGGACGTGCTGGGCGAAAAGCCGCCTCCGACGCCGCAGCCGCGCCTGAAGCGACGCGGCTGAACGGCAAAGGACCTCGGGTGAGGGGCGGGCGGACGCTCGCCCGCTATTCCGCCGCCGCCTTGGCCATGGCCTCTTCGCCGAACACGCGGGCGAAGACGCGGTCGACGTTCTTGAAGTGGTAGCCGAGGTCGAAAAGTTCGGCGAGGTCGGCGTCGGTAAGGTGGGGGCGCACGGTCGGATCGGCCTTGAGCAGGTCGAGGAACCTGGCCTCGCCGCGCCAGACCTTCATGGCGGCCCCCTGGACGGCGGCGTAGGCGACCTCACGGGCGACGCCCTTCTGGGTCAGGGCCAGGAGCACGCGCTGCGAGTGGACCAGGCCGCCCAGGCGGTCGAGGTTCTTGAGCATGTTCTCGGGGTAGATGTTCAGGCGCTCGACCAGGCTCGCCAGGCGGCGGAGCGCGAAGTCGAGGTGGACGGTGGTGTCGGGGGCGATGCCCCGCTCGACGCTGGAGTGGCTGATGTCGCGCTCATGCCAGAGCGCCACGTTCTCCAGGGCCGGGACCACCGCAGAGCGGATCAGGCGGGCGAGGCCCGTCAGGTTCTCGGTCAGGATCGGGTTGCGCTTGTGGGGCATGGCGGAGCTGCCCTTCTGGCCCGGATCGAAGGGCTCCTCGGCCTCGAGGACCTCGGTGCGCTGCAGGTGGCGGATCTCGACGGCCAGGCGCTCGATCGACGAGGCGACCACCGCCAGGGCGGCGAAATAGGCGGCGTGGCGGTCGCGGGGGATGACCTGGGTGGAGACCGGCTCGACCGCCAGGCCCATCTGCTCGGCCACGTGGGCTTCGACCTCGGGGGCGACGTTGGCGAAGGTGCCGACCGCGCCGGAGATGGCGCAGGTGGCGACCTCGAACCTCGCCATGGCCAGGCGCTCCTTGGCGCGCTGGAACTCGGCGTAGTGGCCGGCGAGCTTGAGGCCGAAGGTGGTGGGCTCGGCGTGGATGCCGTGGCTGCGGCCGACCGTGGGGGTGAGCTTGTGCTCGAAGGCGCGGCGCTTGAGCGCGGCCAGGACCAGGTCCACGTCCTCGATCAGCAGGTCGGTGGCGCGGCAGAGCTGGACGGCCAGGGCGGTGTCGTTGACGTCGGACGAGGTCATGCCCTGGTGCAGGAAACGGGCTTCGGGGCCGACCAGTTCGGTGACGTGGGTGAGGAAGGCGATGACGTCGTGCTTCACCTCGCGCTCGATCTCGTCGATGCGGTCGACGTCGAAGATGGCGTCGCGGCCCTTCTCCCAGATGGTCTCGGCGGCCAGCTTCGGGATGACGCCCAGCTCGGCCATCTTGTCGGCGGCGTGGGCTTCGATCTCGAACATGATCTTGAAGCGGGTCTGGGGGTCCCAGATCTTGGCGAATTCGGCGCGGGCGTAGCGAGGGATCATGGGCGGGGGAATAGCTCCCCCGCGCCCAAATCACCACCCCTTAGCTTGAGGTTCAGTCCGCCTCGCCGCGGTCGGCGCGGGCCTTGGAGAGGGCCTTGACCAGGCCGAACGAGCCCAGGAGGTAGTGGAAGGCGGCCCAGAGATAGAAGCAGATCGTCACCACCATGCCCGAGCGGGTGGCGGAGATCAGGCTCTCCTGGCACTGGCCGGCCAGCTCGGCCGACGCGCCCTTGGGAGCCGCGCCGCCCGGGCAGGCCTGGGCGAAGTCGTGGCCGCGGCTGCCGCCGGCGAACATCTCCTGAATGGAGGCCCAGATGCCGTGCTGTCCGGAGTGGGTGAAGTTGAACTGGGCGAAATGGTCGATCACCCAGCCCGAGAAGGGCGGCCCGCCGCCCAGCGCGATCAGGTTCAGGAAGAAGAACAGCAGCGCCGTGGCGGTGGCGCGCCGGCGGGTCTCCACCATGTTCTGAACCACCCCGAAGGTCGGGCCCAGATAGGTGTAGTGGAAGATGCCGGGGACCAGCAGGATCAGGGCCGCGGTCTGCCAGGAGGGCTGCAGGTAGGCGGCGATGTAGATCGGGGTGGCGATGGTCAGCCCGATGGCCGGCGTCAGCGAGTACCAGCGGGCGCTGCGCTTGGACATCCTGTCGGTGATCACCCCGCCCAGGATGGTGCCGATGCCGGACGAAATGCCGCCCACCAGGCCGGTGATCATGCCGACCTTGGCGATGTCGAGCATGTAGGAGCCGCTCGGATTGGCGAAGAACTCGAGCCAGGTCCAGTGCGCCCGGCCCGAAGGGTCGCCGAAGGCGCGCATGAAATAGGGGGCCGCGAACTGGCCCGCGCCGTAGCCGGCGAAGGAGGCCAGGGTGACGCCCAGCACCATGTTGGCCACCGGCCAGGTCAGGAAAAGGGTCTTGGAGACCGCCGCCAGCTCGGAGAACTCGTTGCGGAAGGAGAACGGCTTGGCGGTGACGATCGGCTGGTCGACGACCACGTCCTCGGCAAGGTTCGGATGGGGATGAGGCTCGGAGTGGCCGCGGGGCGGTTCCTTGATCAGCAGCTTGATCATCAGGGCGATGACGACGCCGGGAAGGCCCACGATCATGAAGGCCACGCGCCAGGAGAAGTTCTGCGCCAGCCAACCGCCGGCCACCGCCCCGATCATCGAGCCTAGTGGAATGCCGAAGGAATAGATCGCCAGCGCCGTCGCCCGCTTCTTGGGTTCGAAATAGTCGCTGATCAGGGAATGGGAGGGCGGGGACAGGCCCGCCTCGCCGAAGCCGACCCCGAAGCGGTAGGCCGCCAGCGTCACGAAACTGCCCGCCGTGCCGCACAGTGCGGTGAAGGCGGACCAGATGAGGATGGCGGCGGAGATGATGTTGACGCGGCTGAACCGCTCGGCGAACCGGGCGATCGGGATTCCCAGGAGCGTGTAGAGCAGGGCGAAATACAGACCGCCGAGCAGCCCCAGCTGGGTGTCGGTGATCTTCAGGTCGACCTTGATGGCCTGACCGATGGTGGAGATGATCGTGCGGTCTATGAAGTTCAGGGTGTAGGCCGTGACCAGGAGGCCCAGCACCACACTTCGATAATTCGTGGAATAGACCGGTTTCGCTCCGGTCGATCCGCCCGCGTCCGTCGCCGCCATGCGGTTTACGCTCCCCAGACTCTCGTTCTTGTTCGTTGCAGGGACTTTAGCGGCTCGCGGGCCCAGGGGAAGGGGCGCCGTGCGCGCAGGCCTCAGGCCACCTTGAGGGCCCTGGAGGCGCGCCGTCCGTAGTCGGCCAGGGTGATGACAGCCAGGACGCCGGCGATGATCAGGGCCAGACCGCCCAGGAGGTGGGACGGCAGGAACATCTCGGGCAGGGGGAAGTTGGGGGCGATCAGGAATCCGAAACCCAGGACCTGGAACGCGAGGCGGCCCTTCTCCAGGCCGGAAACGGAGATGTCGAGCTTGGTGGGGAGGGCTTCGTTGATCGAGGCCAGCACGACGTCGCGGGCGATGAGGACCAGGCTGGCCACCAGGACCAGGCCGTCACGCATCCCCGATGCGATCAGGCCGGCCACGACCACGACCGTGAGCAGCCTGTCGGCCATGGCGTCGAGCATTCCGGCCACCGGCGAGGGCTTCCGCGCGCGATGGGGCAGGTAGCCTTCGATCAGGCCGCCCAGCCCGCAGGCCAGGAACACGAAAAGCGCCGCCCAGTAATGGAAGACACCGCCGTCGGTCAGCAGCCAGATCAGCGGGATCAGCAGCAGGATGCGGGCGATGGCGACGGGATTGGATGTCATGCAGCCGTGTCTCGGGAGCCCAGGAGCGGGGCAGGGGACGCCCCGGAATCCATACAGATTCCAACCCTGCGCGGGTTCGCGCGCCGTGTCGAGATTCAAGCGCCGCCTTGCGGTCCGTCCGCTTCGTCACGCACCGTAGATCCAACCCTGTGGCAGGGCCGACATCTGAACGCCGACCAGGATGAGCTGGGCGCCGCCGCCCATGTCGACGACGGTGTCGCCCGCCACCTGGCTGACCGTATAGGCCGTGCCCGGGTCGAGCAGGACGCGGTCGCCCTCGGCCGCGGAGAAATCGATCACCCGATCGATCCCGGCGTCGGCGAAGGTGTGGAAGATGTCGGCGCCGGCGCCCCCGGAAATGGTGTCGGAGCCTCTGTCGCCGGACATCCAGTCATTGCCGTTTCCACCGGAAAGGGTGTCGTTGTCCTGGCCGCCGCGCACCCAGTCGTCGCCGTCGCCGCCGATGCAGGTGTCGGCGCCGAGATTGCCGTAGACGATGTCGTCGCCGGTCTCGCCCAGCAGGCTGTCGTTGTCCTTGCCGCCGACCACCCAGTCGCCGCCCTCGCCGCCCAGGCCGGTGTCGTTGCCCATGTTGCCGTTGATGTCGTCGAAGCCGATCCCGCCGGTGATCTGGTCGTTCCCGTCGTCGCCGCGCAGGTAGTTGATCCCCGCCCCGCCCAGGATGACGTCGTCGCCGAGGTTGCCGTTGATGATGTCGTCGCCCGTGCCGCCGTCCAGGGTGTCGTTTCCCGAGCCGCCGGCGATGGAGTCGGGACCGCCGAGGCCGCGCAGGACGTCGCCCAGCGAGGATCCCGAAATCGAGTCGGGGCCGGCCAGGATGTAGGCCCTGGCCGAGGCGTTGTCGTTGGTGACCACCCACTGCAGGAAGGTGGTCACCGGCACGCTGGTGTTGGTGATGTCGAACACCAGCTGGCCCTGGAAGGTCTCCTGCAGACGGTTCAGGGTTCCGCCGGTGAGGTCTCCGGTCGCGCTGTACTGGAAGCTGCCGAAGAAGTTGTCGTTGATGCCGCCGCCCGAGGTCGTGATCTGCAGGGCCGTGGCGACAGTGATGTCGCCGGCCACCAGTGAAGACAGGTCGAGTTCGTCGAAGTTGAGACTGAAATTGCCGGAGACGACGGTGGTCATACTGAATTCCCCCAAGAACACTCGCTATCTAGCTAGACACGCCCAGGGCCCCGCACAACCCGCGATGCGGATTGTGATCGGTCGACGACTATCGAGGGGTGTGGAGAAATCTCTACCAGTCGAAGGCGGCCGGGCCCCAGGCGACGCGCACATAGAAACGGCGGCGCTGGGGGACGCCGCCGTTCGCTATCGCGACTAGGGGAAGTGTCGGCTGACCCACACCGATACGGCGGGGCTGGGGGGGCTGTTCAGGTTCCGAACCGGACGTCGATCAGCCGACAGTCAGAGATTGGCGGGCGGGTGTGGCGCGAGCATGCTTGGAACAAGGCCATTTCGCGGCGGCTTCACCGTGGTCGGCAAACCACAGCTGTGTCCAGATCGCCCGGTTCCGGCCCGCGCATTGTTGCGCCGACCCGCCCGCTGATGGATAAAAGCAATAACGGCGGTCGAATTTCGGCCGCCGGGGCGTGGGGCCCCGCGGCGCCTCCGGGACTTTCGAGTTCCGCGCGGATGGTAACGAGGCGGCAAAGGCGGTCCGATGGGGCCGCCTTTTTTGCTGCGTGTCAGTCGAGGATCTCGCTGCGGCGGATCGGCAGCTCGACCACGTTGCGGGCCGGGCGATCCGAGGCCTTGCGCAACAGGCGCGCCACCCGGGCCAGCAGCTGCTCGTCGCGAAACGGCTTGGCCAGGAAATCGCGGGCGCCGAGCGAGATGGCGGTCTTGACGTCGTCGGACTGGTTGCGGGCGGTGAGCACCATGGTGGGCGTGCGCGCCAGGACACCGGTCTGACGCATGGCGCGCAGCATTCCGAAACCGTCCAGGCGCGGCATGTTGATGTCGAGGATCAACGCCGACGGTTTCACTTCGTTGACCCTCGACAGGCCGTCATAGCCATCGACGGCGGTGAAGGTCTCGAAGCCGCCGAGATCCAGCCGGGTGACGATCAGGTCGCGGATCATGGGGTCATCCTCGACCACCAGGATCCTTGGGCGGCGCGTTTCAGCCCGCATCTGCTTGTGCGAGTTGCGGCGCCGCCTCGTAGCTGGACCAGCGGGCGACGGCGAGGATCAGGGATCTGGGGTCCAGAGGTTTGGCGATGTGATCGTCGAAGTCCGCCGCGTCGCCGAGCTCGAGGTCGGCCGAGAAGGCGATCACCGGGACATTGCAGTTGGGACCGTCCCCCTCGCGCAGGCGTGCCAGCACGGCGTGGCCGTCGAGACCGGGCATGCGGATATCGAGCAGGATCAGGTCGAAGGGCTGGGCGCCGGCCAGTTCGAGGCCGCTGAGGCCGTCCACGGCTTCGCTGACATCGACGCCGACGGGCTGCAGGATGGCGCGGACCAGCTCGCGGTTGATCGGGTTGTCGTCGACCACCAGCAGGCGCACGCCGTCGAGGTCCAGGAAGGCGTCGTCCCCGTCGGCGTCCGATCTTTGGGCGTCGGCCACCGGCGCGGGAATCGTGAACCAGAAGGTCGCGCCGCGGCCCGGCGAGGTCTCCACGCCGATGTCTCCGCCCATGGCCTCGACCAGGCCCTTGCAGATCGCCAGGCCCAGGCCGGTGCCGCCGTGGCGCCGGGTCGAGGAGCCGTCCACCTGCGAGAACCGCTGGAACAGCTTGGCCGCCTGATCCGTCGCGAGGCCCGGTCCGGAATCCTGGACCCTCACCCGCAGCGCCCCCTTCTCGACATCGTAGTCCAGGGCGAGCCGAACGACGCCGGGCTGGCTGAATTTCACGGCGTTGCCCAGGAGGTTCAGCAGCACCTGACCCACGGCGTGGGGATCGGCGGCGACCCATTGGGGCAGGTCGGGGCCGGTCTCCAGCTGGAGGTCCACACCCTTGGATTCGGCCTGCAGGGTGAACAGGTCCAGCGCCTCGCGGGCCACCACGGCGATGGCGATATTGCGGGGCTGGATCACCGTCTGGCCGGCCTCGAGCTTGGAGAAGTCGAGGACGTCGTTGACCAGGGCGAGCAGCGCCCGGCCGGCGGCGGAGATGCGGTCGGCGTGGCCCCGGGCGATGGGGTCGAGATCGGCGCGCGCCGAGATCAGCGAGGAGAAGCCGACCACGGCGGTCAGCGGCGTGCGGATCTCGTGGCTCATGTTCGCCATGAATTCCGACTTCACGGCGGCGGCGGCCTCGGCGGCGTCGCGCGCGCGGCGCAGGTCCTCCTCCAGGCGTTTGCGGTCGGTGATGTCGCGGACCGTGTCCTGGAATTCGACGAACTGTCCGTCGGCGTCATAGATCGCCTTGGGATGCGCCTCGAGCCAGACCAAGGTCCCATCCTTGCGGTAGGCGCGATATTCGAACCGGAGCGCCTCGGCGCCCGGTCCAGCCGCGAAGTGGGCGGCGAACGCTCTCATCACGTCCGGCACGTCGTCGGGGTGCATGAAGCGGGTGGTGCGGGCGCCCACCAGTTCCTCGGGCGCGTAGCCCATCAGGTCCTTGATGGCCGGCGACAGGAAGGTGAAGACCGCCCGCTCGTCGTAGCAGCCGATGACGTCGGTGGCGTTGTCGGTGAGCAGGCGGTAGCGCTGCTCGCTTTCGGCCAGGGCCTGGGCGGCGACGCGGCGCTCGGTGATGTCCCGCAGCAGCGAGACCACCGACTGGGGCCGCCCCTCGTCGTCGCGCACGACCGTGGGCTGGCTCTCCATCCAGACATAGTCGCCGGACCCGATCCGCACGCGGTGGGTGCGATCGAGCTGCGGATCGGGAACCGGGTTTGCAATCAGGTCCGCGACGACGGCGGCCACCTTGGCCCGATCGTCGGGATGGATCAGGTCCTGCGCGGGCAGGCCGACCAGGTCGGCGGGCTCGTAGCCGTAGCGGCGGGCGGCGGGCGACACGTAGAGCACCCGGCGGTCGAGGCTGTACTGGAACACGACATCGCGGGTGTGGTCGGAGATCAGCCGCAGGTGGGCCTCACGCTCGGCCAGGGCCTGGGCCGAGGCGCGACGCTCGCTGATGTCGCGAAGCAGGGTGATCGCCCCCGTCGGGCGCCCGGCGTCGTCAAAGAATATGGCCGGATTGCCCTCGACCCAGACGGACCGACCGTCGGCGCAAAGCAGGCGGTAGCTGCGGTCGCTCTCGGGATCGACGGCGCCGGTCAGCAAGGTCTCGCGCATGATGGCGGCGATCTTTTCGCGGTCGTCGGGGTGGACGAGGTCGGTCGCCTTGCGGCCCACAAGGTCCTGCGGCTCGTAGCCGAAGTGGCGGCTGGACGGAGAGGTCCAGCGGATGACGCCGGATGCCTCGAGTTCGACGATAAGGTCGGCGCCGTTCTCGGCGAGCAGGCTCAGATGAGCTTCCTGGGCGGCCAGGGCGCGCTCGGCCTCGCGGCGCTCGGTGACATCCATGATGACGCCGTAGATGGCGATCACGGCGCCGTCGGCGTCGCGCTCGCAGGCGTTGCGGCCCTCCACATGGCGCACCGTTCCGTCCGGCCGAACGATGCGGATCACGCTGTCGGCGGTGGTTCCGGAGAGCAAGGCGTCGAGACGGAGGTTGGACGAACTTCGATCGTCCGGGTGGATCCGGTCCATGACCGCGTCCAGCGGCGGCGCCGCTCCGGGCTTGAACCCGTAGATGCGGAACATGTTTGGCGACCAGCTGAAGGTCTGGGTCGCCACGTCCATGCGCCAGTAGCCGAGCCCGGCCAATTCCTCGGCCATGTCCGCCCAACGCTGACGTTCTGTCGGTTCCGCCCGCTTCATGTTCCCCCCGCTGCACAGCCAGGGTCGGGGGCGGCGACGAAGGTGGGGTTAACCGATCGGCTTTCGTCGCCGTGGAACGTGCGGCGAAGCGCCGCGCTGAAACGGGTAACCTACCTGCCGCCGCCCAGGCTCTTCATCAGGCGATAGGCGAATTCGACCCCTTCATAGTAGCGGGTCGGCTCGATGCGCTCGTCGCGGCCATGGGCGCGGTTATCGTCGATGTCGCCCCAGATGGCCGAGAGGCCATAGCTGGGGAGGCCCACGGCCCGGGTGTAGATGGAATCCGAGGCGCCCAGGTCCATGTGCGGGACGATGGCGACGCCCGGCCACTCCGCGCGGACGACCTTGGCGAACCTTGCGAACAGGGCCGGGTCGGCCGGGGAGTCCGGCGCCGGGGCGGCGGGGCTGATGGAGGTGAGCACGATCTTCGGGTCGGCCAGGACCTGCTCGAGCCGGGCCTTCACGCCCGCCTCGGTGTCGGTGGGGATCATCCGGCACTGGATGGAGGCCCGCGCCCGCTGGGGCAGGGCGTTCTCGGCGTGCCCGCCGGAGATCTGGGTGGCGACGCAGGTGGTGCGCAGGCGCGCGGCATGGTTGGCGTTGGCGGAAAGGCGCTCGGCCGCCGCCAGGTCGGTGGGCAGCGTGGAGACGGCGCGCATGTCGGCGGCCTCCTGGCCGGTGGCCATCCTGGCCTGCTCGGCGAAGTAGCCGCGGGTGGTCTCGGTGGTGACGACCGGGAAGTGGAAGGCGGCTATGCGGCCCAGCCCCTCCGCCAGCCTGTAGATCGGGTTGTTGGGCTCCGGAATCGAGGAGTGGCCGCCCTTGTCGGTCGCCTCGGCCTGGAAGGTGACATAGACCTTTTCGCTGGTCTGGATTCCGTAGGTCAGGCGCTCGCCGCCCCGGAGCGAGCCGCCGCCCGCGTCGGGATTGATCACCAGTCCGGCGTCCACCAGGGGGCGGTGATTGGCCAGCAGCCACTGGACGCCGTTGGCGTCGCCGCTCTCCTCGTCGGAGGTGAAGGCCAGGATCAGGTCGCGGTCGGGCGCGAAGCCTTCGCGCTTGAGGCGGATCAGGCCGGCCAGGATGGCGGCGTCCTCGCCCTTCATGTCCTGGGTCCCGCGGCCGTACCACCAGCCGTCCTTCTCGGTGAGGACGAAGGGATCCACCGTCCAGTCCTCGGGCCTGGCCTCGACCACGTCGAGGTGGCCGATCCACAGGACCGGCCTGGCCTTGGCGGCCTTCGCGCGGAGCCGGACCACGAGTTGGCCCTGGTTGGGATGCTCCGGAATGGCCAGGAGGGTCACGTCGTCGTCGGAAAAGCCGGCCGCCTTGAGCCGGGCCTGGATGGCCTGGGCGGCCTTGAGCGTGCCCTGCTCGTGGACGGTGTTGATGGCGATCAGTTCGGCCAGGATGTCGTGCGCCAGCTTCTGGTCGGCCGGCGGCGGCAGGGGGGCGGGCTTTTCCGCCGCGTGGGCCGCGGTCGCAAGGGCGAGAGCGGCGATGGCCGCGGCGGTCCTGCCAAACATGATCGATTCCCGGCTGATGTTCGCGCGACTGTGGCGGGAATTCGGGAGCGGGGATAGGCGCACGAGGCGCCTCTTCACATGAACAGAACGCGTTTGCGGACGCCGGAGGCGCCGGAGAGACTTCGCCCCGGGGCGCCACGAGCGGCGTCATGGGAGGATCTGAGTGATCACGATCACACGTATGGCGTCGATGCTGGCGGCGCTGGGCCTGCTCGCCGCGGCGCCGGCCCAGGCCAAGGACCTGGCGTTCGCGGCGATGCTGGGCGGCGACAAGCTGCCGACCGAGACCGGCTCCAAGGCCACCGGCCAGGCCCGGATAACCGTGCACACCGACACCCAGACGGTCGACCTGACCCTGGATGTGGCGGGGCTGAACATCGACGGCCTGTGGACCCGCCTGGTGAAGGCGCCGGTGGGGCCGATCCACCTGCATGTGTACGGGTCGCACGATCACTCGAACCCGGACAGTTCGGCCCTCTTGCTGCCCCTGCCGTTCGGCCCGACCTATGCGCCGACGCCCGACGGCTTCAAGGTGGTGGTCAAGGGATACCCCTATGCGCAGGGCGCGGTGACCGTGAACTCGAGCGTCTCGTTCGACGACTTCGTCGCGGCCCTGGAGATGGGCCACGTGGTCGCGAACATCCACACCAACGCGTTCAACGACGGCGAGATCAGCGGGGACGTGGTTCCCGTCGCCTAGGGGGCGGGCGGCTCAGCCCAGGCGCGGACCCGGCCGGAAGCGGATCGGCATGGTCCGGGGGCCGGAGATGAAGTTGCTGGCCAGCCACTCGGGCGGCGCCGGCAGTTCGAAACCGTCCATGCGGGTGAGCACCTCGGTCAGCATGGCGTCGATCTCGATGCGCGCGATATGCTGGCCCAGGCAGACGTGCGGCCCGGTTCCGAAGGCGATGTGCTCGTTGTTTTCGCGCCCGAGGTCGAGGACGTCGGGTTTGTCGAACCTGGCGGGGTCGCGGTTGGCGGAGCCGAAGTACATGACCACCTTCTGGCCCTGGCGGATGTCGGCGCCGTCCAGCCGGACGTCATGCCTGGCGGTGCGGCGCATGTAGATCACCGGGCTGGTCCAGCGCAGCAGCTCCTCGCGGGCCGAGGGCAGGCGGGCGGGCAGGTCGGCCTTGAGCCAGGCCAGCTGGTCCGGATTGTCGAGCAGGGCCAGCAGGCCGCCGGACAGCAGGTTGCGGGTGGTGTCGCCGCCGGCGTCGACCAGCAGCAGGAAGAACAGCAGGAACTCCATGTCGTCGAGCTTGCGGCCGTCGACCTCGCAGGCCAGCAGGCGCGAGGCGAGGTCGTCGCCGGGACGCGCGCGCTTCTCGGCCATCACCTTGGAGCCGTACTCGAACATCTTCATCACCGCCTGGCCGCCGGCGCCCGGCGGCAGCGCCTCGGGGGCGGTGTGGATGATCTCGGTCAGCTTGTAGAGCTCGCGGCCGTCGGAAAGCGGCAGGCCCATCAGCTCGGCGATGACGAAGGACGGCATCTCGCCGGCGACGTCGGAGACGAAGTCGCACTCGCCCTTTTCAATGACGTCGTCGACGATCTGGCGGGCCAGGGCCTGGATG
>DASUIJ010000006.1:0-16081 GCA_036279815.1 Phenylobacterium sp.
TTCTCAAGGGTTGGCGTGCGACCAGTAACCTTAAGACTTGCACGCGGGAGCGGTCATGATCGCGGTGACGAACGGCATGGTCCTGGGGGGCGCCCTGCTCTGGGCGGGCTCCACGCTCGGACTGATCCGGCTGGCGGCCAAGCGCGCCCGCGCCGATCTCCTGGCCAAGCAGGCCGAGAAGAACCAGCTCATCGAGCATCTCACCCAGGCCCGCGACGAGGCCCGCCGCGCCAGCCTCGCCAAATCGACCTTCCTGGCCACCATGAGCCACGAGATCCGCACCCCGATGAACGGCGTGCTCGGCATGGCGCAGCTGCTGCAGCGCTCCGAGCTGGTTCCCGCCCAGCGCCAGCAGGTGGACACCCTCATCAAGAGCGGCGAACTCCTGATGATGATCCTCAACGACATCCTCGACCTGTCGAAGATCGACGCCGGCCAGATGGACATCGCCAAGGGTCCCTGCGACGTCCGCGCCCTGCTGGCCGAGATGGAGGCGTTCTGGTCCCCGACGGCGGCCGAACGCGGCCTGGCGCTGAGCATCGACGTGGCCGGCGACGTCCCGCCCCATGTGGCCCTGGACGCGCGCCGGGTCCGCCAGGTGCTGTTCAACCTGATGGGCAACGCCCTGAAGTTCACCCGGGAGGGCGGGGTGTCGCTGACCCTCGACATCGAGGCGCCCGACCGCCTGGTCTTCGCGGTGTCCGACACCGGGGTCGGCATCGCCCAGTCGGACATGCCCTTCCTGTTCCAGATGTTCAGCCAGGCCGACGCCTCGGACGTGCGCCGCTTCGCCGGCGCGGGCCTGGGCCTGGCCATCTGCAAGCAGCTCTCCAGCCTGATGGGCGGCGACGTCTGGGTGGACAGCGTGCAGGGCCAGGGCTCGACCTTCACCGTCTCGTTGCCGCTGGAGGTGACCGGGGTTCCGGAGGCCGCCGAACTGGCCGCCCAGGCGATCGGCGAGGACGAGGCGCCGACGCTCTCGATCCTGGCCGCCGACGACAATCCGACGAACCTGCTGGTTCTCGAACAGCTCCTGGGCGCCATGGGCTTCACCGTGCGCAAGGCCGCCGGGGGGCGCGAGGCGCTGGACGCCCTGACCACCCAGTCCTTCGACCTGGTGCTGATGGACATTCAGATGCCGGAGATGACCGGCATCGACGTGCTGCAGGCCCTGCGCGCGCGGCCGGGTCCCAACCGCCTGACCCCGTTGATCGCCGTGACCGCCGACGCCATGACCCTGGGCGCCGAGCGCTACCATGAGCTCGGCTTCGCGGGATATGTGACCAAGCCCGTGCAGGTGCAGAACCTGGTCTCGGCCATGATGGCCGCGGTCGCCAACGCCGACGACGACGCCGAAGGCGAAATGCAGGCGGCCTCGGCCTAGGGATTCGGCGCTCGGGCCGCTCAGAGCGGCCGGATCACGGTGATCTCCAGGGGCTCGTCCGGAAAGCGGCCCGCCGCCACGTCGGGCAGCAGTTCCAGGAACCGCTCCGGATAGATCGGCTCGACGCAGGCGGCCAGGTCCTCCAGCGTCCACCAGCGGATGTCGTCGACCAGGTCGTGCTCGTAGTCTTCCCAGCCGTCGCGGACCGGCTCGGCGCCCCCGCAGCGGGCCACCACATAGGTCTCCTTGAGCACCACCGTCTCGCCGGTGACCAAGGTCCCGACGCTTTCGCGGGACCAGACGACGGGACCCAGCTCGATTTCGGTGAACCCGGTCTCCTCGGCGACCTCGCGCAGGGCGCAGGCTTCAAGCGTTTCGCCGGGTTCGGCGCCGCCGCCGACCGTGAACCAGGCGCCCGGCGCGTCGCGCCGATCGGGCAGCCGCCCCTTCATCAGCAATATCCGGCCGTCCGGGTCGAAAAGCAGGACTCGGACAGTGATCCTTTCGCGCATGACCCTGCTCTACCCTGGGTGCGCCCAATTGTCCCAGCTCGCGGCGAAGTCTCCATTCTCAATCAGAATTTAAGCCGTCGCAGGCAAATTCTCCCGGCATTGGAAGGAAACCGCCCTTTGTCGCTTGCGCCCCAACGGCTGCTCGGCTTCGCGTTCGCCAGCTCTGACCTGTTGATCGAGGTTTCCAGGGCCGGCCAGATCGCCTTCGCCATCGGCGCCAGCGAGGCCCTGTCGGGCAACGCGGAAACCGAACTCGCGGGACGCGCCTGGCGGGACTTCATCGACGTCCGCGACCGGCCCATGGTTCAGGCCCTGTTCGACGGCCTCGCCGACGGCCGCCGGGCCGGGCCGATCGTCGTCACCCTGGCCACGCCGACCGGGTCGCCGGAACGGGCCGCGGCGCTCTGCGCCTTCTGCCTGCCGGGCAACGAAGGGGCGATCTCCTGCGCCTTCACCCGCGCCGCCCCCAAGACAAGCCATGGCCTGCACGACAAGTCCGCCTTCGAGGCGGTGGCCGCGGCCCTGTTCGAAACCGCCAAGACCACCGGCATCGAGCTGGAACTGGCGCTGGTGGAGATGGGCGGCCTCGAGGGCCTGCGTAAACGGATCGGGCCCGAAGCGGCCAAGGCGATCGAGCAGCGCCTGATCGGCGCCCTGCGCGCCCAGAGCCACGGCGGGGCCGCTGCGGCCGAGCTGGGGCCCGATCGCTTCGCCGTGATCCGCCAGCAGGGCGAATCGCCGGAGACGCTGACCCGCCGGATGCTGAAGCTGTTGAACCTCAGCCCGACGGACGGTGTCGCGCCGGTGGCCGCCGCCATCGCGCTCAAGAGCGACGCGGGTCCGGGCCAGGTGATGCGGGCCATCCGCTACTCCCTGGACAGCTTCATCAAGGACGGAATGCCCGGCACGCCGCCCGCCAGCCTGGACGAGGCCGTGGCCCGTTCGGTGCAGCGCACGCTCACCGACGTGGGCATCCTGGGCGACGCCGTCAGCGGCCGGAATTTCCGGCTGGTCTTCCAGCCTGTGGTGGACCTGAAGGCCAAGAACGCGGTGCACCACCACGAGGTCCTGGTCCGCTTCGGCGACAACGCCAGCCCGTTCCCGATGATCCGCATGGCCGAGGAGCTCGACCTGATCGAGCCGCTGGACATCGCGGTCGTCGAGCAGACCATCGAACGGCTGGTCGCCGATCCCAGCCTGAAGCTCGCCGCCAACATCTCCGGCCGCACCATCACCAGCAGCGCGTTCGTCGAGGCGGTGAAGAAGATGCTCGTGGCCAGGCCGGCCGCCACCGGCCGCCTGCTGTTCGAGCTGACCGAAAGCGCCGCCATCGAGGACATGCAGCTCGCCGACCGGCACCTGCAGGCCCTGCGGGCCGAGGGCTGCCTGATCTGCCTCGACGACTTCGGCGCGGGCGCGGCCTCGCTGGCCTACCTGCAGCAGCTGTCCCTCGACATCGTCAAGATCGACGGCCGCTACATCCGCGAGCTCCAGCATGGCGGCCGGGAAAGCACCTTCATCCGCCACCTCGTGTTCATGTGCGGCGAGCTGGGGGTGAAAACCCTGGCCGAGATGGTCGAAAGCCCGCAGGCCGAGGAAGCCGTGCGCAAGGCCGGGGTCGACTACGCCCAGGGCTGGCTCTACGGCGCCCCCACCGACATCCCGCTGCATCCCACCGCCACAGGCGCCGGCGGGATGGGTGTCCGGCCGGCCCTGCGCCGCGTCGGCGAGGTGGAGAGCTGGGGCTAGCCTAGCCCTGGGCGGCCAGCCAGTCGGCCATGTGGCGCTCCAGCACGGTCATCGGCATGGAGCCCGAGAGCAGGGCCGCGTCGTGCCAGGCCTTGAGATCGAACCTCGGGCCCAGCTTGGCCTTGGCGTCGCCCCGCAGGCGGGCCCAGACGGTGTGGCCGACCTTGTAGCTGCAGGCCTGGCCCGGCGAGACGCAGTAGCGCTCCACCTCCCGCTGGGCGCGGGTCTTCGCGTAGCCGGTGACGCTGACCATGTAGTCGGTGGCCTGCTCGCGGCTCCAGCGCCTGGAATGGATTCCGGTGTCCACCACCAGACGGCAGGCGCGGAACAGGAAGCTCTGGAGGAATCCGACCTGGCCCAGGGGATCGCCCTCATAGACCCCGATCTCGCTGGCGAGCTGCTCGGCGTATAGCGCCCAGCCCTCCGAGAAGGCCGAGAACCCGCCGCCGGTGCGCCGGATGATCGGGATCCTGCCGCTCTCCTGGGACAGCGCGATCTGCAGGTGATGGCCGGGGACCGTCTCGTGATAGGCCAGGGTCGCCAGATTGTACTTCGGCCAGTCGTGGGTCTCCTTCAGGTTGATGAAGAAGGCCGCCGGCCGCGAACCGTCCAGCGCCGCGCTCTGGTAGTAGCCGTTGGACGCCCCGTCCTGGATGAAGGCCGGCACCCGCTTCACCTCGACCTTGGCCTTGGGCAGGGTCGCGAAGGCCAGGGGGAGCTTCTTGTAGGTCTCCACGATCTGGGCGTTGAGGAAGGCCAGCATGGCGGCTCGGCCCTCGTCGGTGTTGGGATAGAGCTGGTCGGGGCGGTCGTTCAGCGCCGTCAGCCGCTCGGCCACCGTGCCCGCGGCCATCCCCTGGCCTTTCAGGATCGTGTCGATCCGGGCGGTGATTTCGGCGACCTGGGTCAGGCCCAGCTGGTGGATCTGCTCGGCGGTCAGGTCGGTGGTGGTCGAGGCCCTGAGCGCGTCGGCGTAGTAGGCGGCCCCCTCCTTCAGCTTCCAGATGCCGGCGTCGCCGACGGCCTTGGCCCGGGCGGCCTGGACGGCGGCGATCTGCCGGTCATAGGCCGGGAAGATCTCCTCGGCGACGATCCTGGCGGCCGGCGTCGCGTAGTCCGCCGTCAGCCCCGCGGCCTTGGCCTTGCCTGCCAGCGACGTCACCAGGACGGACTTCTCCGGCGCGAGATCCCGCAGCGCCCTCAGCTGGCCCAGCGTCAGGTCGCAGACGAAGTCCGGCGGGACCACACCCGCGGCGACGTCGTTGTTCATCCGCTCCAGGTCCTGGTCCATGGCCTTGGCGTAGGCGTGCAGGCGCGAGAGCCAGGCGTCGGCGTCGGCCGCGGTCGCGATGCGGTGCTGGTTGTCCAGGAAGTCCGGGACGTCGCGATAGGTCCCGCCCTGCTGGCTGATCACATAGGGGCTGAAACGTCCGCCGGCGGAGCCGAACTTGTAGCGGTCGCCGGCGTTCAGAACCGTCTGATTTTGGTAGAGGACCACGTCGAGGTCGACCTTCGAGGCGGTCGACAGGGCCGCGCGATCGATTCCCTTGAGCGCCTCCACCCGGGCCCGCACCTTTTCCAGGCGGGCCGCGCGGCCGGCGGTCGAGCGGTCCTCGAGCTGGCCCTTCAGCGCGGCGCGGGCGCCCTTGTCGAGGCCGAGGCTGGTGGCCCGTTCCGGACTGTCGTCGACCTGGTCCTCGAACATCCTGTCGAGAAGCGCCTTGAGCCTGACGTCCTCGGAGCCTTCGGCCAGGGCGGGGGTGGCGGCGACCAGGGCCAGGCTGGCGGAAGTTGCGAGGAAACCGCGACGATCAATCATTAAATCAGTACCTTATGAGGACCTTTGAAGAGCGCCTGAGCGACGGCGGCGGGCCGGCGCCCCTGTAACTCCGTTACCTCCAGCCTAGGGTCAGGCTTGCCGGCGGAGCAAGGCGGGACCTCCGGCCTATTGTGAAATTCCTGTAATCCGGGCATCGGAGGTGCGGCGTCGGGTCCCGCCCGCGCCGGGTTTCGGATAATGCTTTCGTCGCACATCCACCCTAATTTCGGACCATATGGCGGCGGAACCGCAACGAAGGACTTCGCGTGAGTAAGCTACCCGACTGGAATCAGAAGCTCGCGGATTTCCGCAAGGCCGACTGGAAGCGCAGCGTCTTTGAACTGGCGCTGACCGGCGGCGCGCTGGCCGGCCTTTGGGGGCTGGGCTGGATGGCCTGGGGCGCCGGGCTGTGGCCCGTGTCGCTGCTGCTGACCGTACCCGCCGCGTTCTTCGTGGTGCGGATGTTCCTGATCCAGCACGACTGCGGCCATGGCGCCTTCTTCGAGGAAAAGGCCGCCAACGAGTGGGTCGGCCGCGCGATCGGCGTGCTCACCCTGACGCCCTACGACTACTGGCGGCGCACCCACGCCATCCACCACGCCACGTCCGGCAACCTGGACCGCCGGAGCCTGGGCGTGATCGAGATGCTGACCGTCGAGGAATATCTCGCCCTCTCCCCCGTCAAGCGCTTCGGCTACCGCCTGTACCGCCACCCGCTGGTGATGTTCGGACTGGGTCCGGCCTTCATGTTCTTCATCCAGCAGCGCATTCCGGTCGGCCTCATGAAGGAAGGCTGGCGTCCGTGGGCGTCCACGCTGGGCAATGCGGCGGCCATACTGGCCGCCACCGTGGTGCTCGCCTGGCTGGTGGGCCCGGCGCCGATCCTGGTGGTCAATGCGGTCACCCTGCTGATCGCCGCCACCATCGGGGTCTGGCTGTTCTACGTGCAGCACCAGTTCGAGGGCGTGAAGTGGACCCGCAACGGCGAGTGGAAACGTGACGACGCCGCCCTGATGGGCAGTTCCCACTACGACCTGCCGCCGGTCCTGCGCTGGCTGACCGCCAATATCGGCATTCACCACGTGCACCACCTGTCGAGCCGCATCCCGTTCTACCGCCTGCCCGAGGTCCTAGCCGCCCACCCGGAACTGAAGTCGGTGAGCCGCATCGGCCTGAAGGAGAGCTTCAAGTGCGTCCGGCTGGCCCTGTGGGACGAAGCCGGCCAGCGTCTGGTGTCGTTCCGCGATATCCGCGGCCGGTCGCCCCGGACCGCCTGAGCTTCCCCAGCGGCGCCCTCCCCTCGCGTCACCGTTGACTCCGGAGCGTCGGCGGACGTGAACTGACCTCAAACAAAAATAAGTTTGGGAGGCGGCTTTGAGCGCGTGGACATTCGCTGACGTATGGGAGGCCATCGCGGCCAAGGCGCCCGGTCGCCCGGCCGTGGTTCAGGGCGACAGGGTCGTCACCTGGGGCCAGTTCGACGCCCGCGCCGACGCCCTGGCCGCCCACCTGATCGCCCGCGGCGTCACCCACGAGGCCAAGGTCGCGGCCTATCTCTACAATTCGCCGGAATACCTCGAGACCTATTTCGCGGCCTTCAAGGCCGGCGTGGCTCCGATCAACACCAACTACCGCTACGGCGGCGACGAGCTGACCTACCTCTTCGACAACGCCGACGCCCAGGTGGTGGTGTTCCACGCCAGCTTCACGGACATGATCGAGAGCATCAAGCCGCGCCTGCCCAGCGTGAAGCTGTGGATCGGCGTGGCGGAGCCGGGCCATCCGGTCCCCGCCTGGGCCGACGACTACGACGCCATCGTCGCCAGGACCCCCGCCCAGCGCCCGGCGAAGGCGCCCTGGGGCCGCTCCGGCGACGACCTGATGCTGCTCTATACCGGCGGCACCACCGGCATGCCCAAGGGCGTGATGTGGCGGCAGGACGACCTGTTCAACGTGATCGGCGCCGGGGGTCAGGCGGTCCAGGGCATACCGCCCATCGAGCGCCCGCAGGACGCCGGCGATCGCCTGGACCTCAGCCTGCCGCGCGGTCCGCTGTCGCTGATCTGCTGCCCGCTGATGCACGGCACCGGCCAGTTCTCGGCCTTCATCACCATGAACCTGGGCGGCACGATCGCCTTGCTGCCTTCCCGCCAGTTCAGCGCCATCGAACTGTGGAACGAGGCCGAACGGCTGAAGGCGGACGGCATCGTCATCGTCGGCCTGGCCTTCTCCACCCCGATGCTGGAGGCGCTGGAAGCCAATCCGGGCCGCTGGGACCTGGGCTCGGTGAAATCCATGAGTTCGTCCGGCTCCATGTGGAGCCAGGAGAACAAGCGCGGCCTGCTGTCGTTCTGCACCAACGCCATGATCTTCGACAGCTTCGGCTCGTCGGAGGCGGTGGGCCTGGGCGCCTCGGCCTCGGCGCCGGGCGCCGAGGTGGAGACCGCGGCCTTCATGCTGGGCCCGAACTGCGCGGTGTTCACCGAGGACGGCCGCCGGGTGGTCCCGGGCTCGGGCGAGCGCGGCCTGGTGGCGGTGTCGGGGTTCCTCCCGCAGGGCTACTACAAGGACCCGGAAAAGAGCGACCGCACCTTCAAGATGATGGAAGGTCAGCGCTGGAGCGTTCCCGGCGACTGGGCCGAGGTCAACGCCGACGGCACGCTGAAGCTCCTGGGGCGCGGCTCCCAGTGCATCAACACCGGCGGCGAGAAGGTCTTCCCCGAGGAGGTCGAGGAGGCGCTGAAGACCCACCCCTACGTGCGCGACGCCGTGGTCGTCGGTCTGCCCGATCCCCGGTTCGGCGAACGGATCTGCGCGGTGGTGGAGCCCGACGGCGTCCACGAACTGACCCTGGCGGACATGTCCGAGCACGTCCGCGCCCACCTGGCCGCCTACAAGGCGCCGCGCGAGCTGGTGGTGGTCGACTCCATCGGCCGGGCCCCCAACGGGAAGGTGGACTACAAGGCGGTCAAGGACCGGGCGCTCAAGGTGCTGGGCGCGGGGGTCTAGCCCCCCGCCCGGTCCATCGCGCGGCCGGCGCCAAAGATCGACCGGACGCCGGCGGCGGCGCTTCCGTTCCCACAGGCTTTCGAGCTATGTCGGCGGCGTCGTCCGAAGGATTCCCCATGCGCGTCATCGCCACCGCCGCCCTCCTCGCCGTCCTGGCGTTCAGCTCCAGCGCCGTCGCGGCGGCTCCAGGCGCCGGCGACGCGGCGATGCGGAAGCTGGTCGCCAGCCCCGCCTTCAAGGCCGCCGCCCGCAAGCTGGCCGACGATCACGAGCGGACGGTGGCCGACATCGTCACCCTGACCGAAATCCCCGCCCCGCCCTTCAAGGAGGCCGCGCGCGGCAAGGCCTATCTGGAGATGCTGAAGGCCCACGGCCTGACCGACGTCGAGATGGACGCGGAAGGCAATGTGATGGGCGTCCGCGCCGGGACCGCGACCAAGGGCAAGGGTCCCTTCGTGGTGATGGCCGCCCACCAGGACACGGTGTTCCCGGAGGGCACCGACGTGAAGGTCCGTCGCGAGGGCGACCGGCTGATGGCGCCCGGCATCGGCGACGACACCCGCTCGCTGGCGACCCTGCTGGCCTATGTCCGCGCCATGGACGCGGCCCGGATCAAGACCCGGGCCGACATCCTGTTCGTGGGCAATGTGGGCGAGGAAGGCGCGGGCGACCTGCGGGGCACGCGCTACCTGTTCAACAGCGGAAAGTACAAGGGCCGGATCACCGCCTTCTTCTCGATGGACGGCTCCGACGCGTCGCGGGTGGTCGACCACGGGGTCGGATCGAAGCGCTACAAGGTGACCTTCAAGGGTCCCGGCGGGCACAGCTACGGCGCCTTCGGCCTGGTCAATCCGATGACCGCCATGGCCAAGAGCGTGGTCGACCTCTACGCGGTCGACGCGCCCAAGAGCCCGAAGACCACCTATTCGGCCAGCGTCACCGGCGGCGGCACCTCGGTGAACGCCATCCCCAACGAGGTCTTCATGGAGTTCGACATGCGCTCGGAGAGCGCGGACGAACTGGCCAGGCTGGACAGGACGCTGATCGGCATCATCGACAAGGCGGTGGAGGGCGAGAACGCCGCCCGCTCCACCCGTTTCGGCAGGATCAGCTACGAGGCCAAGGTGATCGGCGAGCGCCCCACCGGCTCGACCCCCGCCGACGCCGCCATCGTCACCACCACCCACGCGGCCATCGCGGCCCTGGGCTTCACGCCGATCCATGAAACCTCGTCCACGGACTCCAACGTTCCCATGAGCCTGGGGGTCCCGGCCGTCACCATCGGCTCCGGCGGGACTGGCGGCCGGGCCCACGCCCTGGACGAATGGATCGACGTGGAGAAGGCCTCCAGCGTCAAGGGCATGCAGGTGGGCCTCGCCGCCCTGCTGGGCGTCGCGGGCGTCAACTAGGCGCGCCTCCGCCGCTCAGCCCGGAGCGCCCGGGTGAGCGGGTCCAGGGGCGGGGCTGCGCCTCAGTCCCGGGTCTTGCGCGGCGGGCCCTTGAAGGGCTTGCCGCCGGGCGGACCCTTGAAGGGCTTGCGCGGGCCGTCGCCCGGCTTGCCCTGATAGGGCTTGCGGGGACCGCTTTCGGCGCGCGGCGCGTCGTTCGACTTGCCCTTGTAGGGTTTGCGCGGGGCCTCACCCTCGGGCCTGGGACCGTCGTGAGGCTTGCCTTGGTAGGGCTTGCGCGGCGCGTCGCCTTCGGGCCTGGGACCGTCGTGAGGCTTGCCCTGGTAGGGCTTGCGCGGCGCGTCGCCTTCGGGCCGGGGACCGTCGTGCGGCTTGCCCTGGTAGGCCTTGCGCGGCGCGTCGCCTTCGGCCCGAGGACCGTCGTGCGGCTTGCCCTGATAGGCCTTGCGCGGCGGGCGGTCGCCCTCGGCGCGCGGGCCGTCCTGGAACCGCGGCTTGCCCTCGTACGGCTTGCGCGGTCCGCCTTCCGAACGCGCGCCGGGAGGCGACGAGGGCTCGATCTTGATGTCGTCGGCCTCGGTGGCCTTCACAGCGGCGGCGAACTTGGCCTGAGCCTCGTTGGCGATCTCGAACTTGGTCTCGCGGTCGAAGATGCGGATCGACCCGATCTCCTTCTTCGTCACGTGGCCCAGGCGGCAGATCATCGGGATCAGCCACTTGGGATCGGCCTGGTTCTGGCGGCCCACGGAGACCCGGAACCAGGTCACCTCATCGGCCGACATCCGTTCCGGACGGCCGACCGGGCCGCCGTCGTGATCGTCGCGTTCGGGACGCCAGCGTTCGCCCTTGGGCGCCGGAGGGCGATTGTCGCGGGGGTCGTCATAGAGGTCTTCCGGCGACGGCAGGCGGGCGCGGTAGAGGCGGATCAGGGCGGCCGCCACCTCCTGCGGGGTCTTGGTCTCCAGCACCTTCGCCGCCAGGGCCAGGTCTTCCTCGGCCGGCGCCTCGGTCAGGATCGGGTCTTCCAGGAGACGGACCTGGTCCCTGGCCTTGATCTCCTCGGCGCTGGGCGGACCGCGCCATTCGGCCTCGATGTGGGCGGAGTCCAGCAGGGTCTCGGCCTTGCGGCGGCGGGTGTAGGGCACCAGCAGGATCGAGACGCCCTTCTTCCCGGCCCGGCCGGTGCGGCCCGAACGGTGCAGCAGGCCAGCCTTGTTGACCGGCAGGTCGGCGTGGATCACCAGGCCCAGGTCCGGAAGGTCGAGGCCGCGGGCGGCCACGTCGGTGGCGACGCAGACGCGGGCATGGCCGTCGCGCAGGGCCTGCAGGGCGTCGGAGCGCTCCCGCTGGCCGAGCTCGCCCGAGAGCCCCACCACCGAGAAGCCGCGCTCGCGCAGGGCCGAGTGCATGTGGCGCACGCCGTCGCGGGTGTTGCAGAACACCAGGGCGCCCGGCGCCTCGTGGAAGCGCAGCACGTTGACGACGGCGTTCTCGATCTCGTTCGGCGCCACGCGGATGGCGGTATAGGCGATGTCGCCGTGGGCCTGGTTGCGGACCACGGTGTCGATGCGCAGCGCATCGGTCTGATAGCGCCGCGCCAGCGCCGCGATCTCCTTGGCGATGGTGGCCGAGAACAGCAGGGTCCGGCGATCCGAGGGGGCGGAATCCAGGATCTCCTCCAGGTCCTCCCGGAAGCCCATGTCGAGCATCTCGTCGGCCTCGTCGAGCACCACGACGCGCAGGGCGCTGGTGTCGAGGTTGCCGCGCTCCAGGTGGTCCTTCAGGCGGCCGGGGGTTCCGACCACGATGTGGCAGCCGCGTCCCAGCGCCCGCTGCTCCGCGCGCGGGTCCATGCCGCCCACGCAGGAGACGACCAGGGCGCCGGCCTCCTTGTAGAGCCAGGACAGCTCGGCGTTGACCTGAAGCGCCAGCTCCCGGGTCGGGGCGATGACCAGGGCCAGGGGCGGGCCCGGCTGCTCGAACCGCTCGGCCTCCCCCATCAGGGTCGGGCCGGCCGCGAGGCCGAAGGCCACGGTCTTGCCCGAGCCGGTCTGGGCGGAGACCAGCAGGTCGCGACCCGCCGCCTCCGGCGCCAGCACCGCGGCCTGGACGGGGGTGGGCTCGGCATAGCCTTGGCCGGCGAGCGCGCGCGCCAGGGCGGGATGGACTTGAGGAAATGGCATGGAAGTGGTCCTTGGGGCTCCGCGATACACAAACACAGGGATACGCGGGCGGCGGTTCATGAGCCCAAGCGGGCCCGCGAGCAAGCTTTTCCCGCATTGCGGCGCCCGGCGGGGATCGAAAGTCGAGCTGAGCCGTTGTTGTGGAATGGCTTATACATTGAAAAACGGTCGTACCCCGCCTGTCACCTCGGGGACCGGAATCCTGAGCTATCGAGGCTTCGACGGCCCCGTGGAATACGAGGTCCAGGGGTCATTCGCCGGCCTGCGCGAGGGCGCGGGCTCGCTGAGAGGCTCGTTCCACGCCGACACCGAGATCGCCGAGGCCGCCTTCAAGGCCTGCGACGGCCATCTGAAGCTGGAGACCGGCAAGACCTATCGGGTGACCATGTCCGGCTACCAGGCCGGCGCAGACCGGGCCTATTTCGACCTGAAGCTCTGATCCGCCGAGGGGATCGAGGGTCGCTGTCCCCGGCTGTCGCGTCTCCGGGACTGCTGCGCCAATCCGGGACCGAATGGATGACAACCTCTGAGTAAGTCTCAGGCGTTAGTATTCATGGAGTCACGGGGAAAGATATGCCCGAATTGGGTTCAGACCAGACAGTCCGCGAGCGGTTCATCGCCGAACCGAAACCTATGCTTGATCGTCGGGGCAGCCCGCGCGAGCAGGTGTTTCTGACCGGACTGCTGGTGTTCGGCGAGGGGCGCACCGCCCCCTGCATCATCGTCGACCGCTCCGAGACCGGATTCCGCATCAAGCTGCTGGAAGACGTGGAGCTCCCGGACCGTTTCGGCCTGATCGACCTGGTCGCCGGCGTCGGCCACCAGGGCCTGGCCGTCTGGCGCAACGCCCCCCTGGCCGGCGCACGGAAGCTGGAGAGCTTCGACCTGCGCGAGCCGCAGGTCGGGCCGGGCCTGATCCTGCAGGCGGCCTGGCGCGCCGCGCTCGCCTAGGCGCCCCTATCGCCGTCGAGCGATATGACCCCCTTCGGTCGTGAC
The DNA here is from genome assembly GCA_036279815.1 of Phenylobacterium sp. GTDB lineage: Bacteria > Pseudomonadota > Alphaproteobacteria > Caulobacterales > Caulobacteraceae > Phenylobacterium. The sequence goes on from DASUIJ010000006.1 coordinate 13,062, forward strand.
CGGACGGCGGGCGCGCGCGTTCCAGTCGTCAGCCTACGTAGATTCCACAAGGTGCCTGCTTCCCCGGCGGGCGGTATGGGGCGCGGTAGCTTCACCGTATTGGGCCCGGCGGCCAGCCCGCGCGGGCCATCGCGAGTCCCGCCCTATCCATGCATCAGACCTACGAACTGTATTTCCACGACGAGGACGGTTCCGTACGCTTTGAGCCGCTGACCTGTCCCCCCGAGGCCCAGCTCATCGGCCTGGTCCGCAGCCGCCTCGCCGCCGAGGGCGCCGCGAGCGTCGAGGTCCACCAGTTCGGAAGCATGCTCTTCACGCTGAACCGCTGACCCGGTCGCCATTGGCGTGAGCCGCATATAGTCTCCGCCGGCGGGGTGAACGGGCGGAAACGCCGCCGCGCCCAGGCCATCCGGGAGAACATTCGTGGCGGTCAATCTGTTTACGTTCGTCGACCTCTACGGCCGCGCCCTGGACACGGCGGCGCACATCCTGGCCAAGGGCGGCGAGCACGCCGCAGCGAACGGCGTCAGCGAGTCGGAAATGCTCGACTGGCGGCTCATCGACGACATGCAGCCGCTCAGCTTCCAGGTCATGGTCGTCTGCAACTTTTCGAAGCAGTGGCTGGCGCGGGCGGCGGGCCTTGCGGTTCCGGCGGACATCGGCGCCGACCTGAGCCTCCCGCAGTTCCAGGCGGCCATAGCCGAGGCGAAGCAATACCTGGCGAACCTGAAGCCGGAGCAGTTCGAGGGGCGCGACGACGTTCCGCTGACGGTCACCATCGGCAATCAGATGGAGCCGACGCTCCCCGCAGGGCGCTGGGTGACCGTCTTCGCCACCACCAACCTCTATTTTCACCTGTCGACCGCCTACGCAATCCTGCGCGCCAAGGGCGTTCCCATCGGCAAGGTGGACCTGTTCGCGGCCGGCCTCTGACCGCGGGCCGCCGGCCTCAGGCCGCCTTCTGCAGTTCCTGCTTCACCCGCTCGGCCAGGGTCTTGATGTCGATGGGCTTGGCCAGGAACGAGATGTTGCTCTCGCCTTCCAGCAGGTTGGAGAACTCGGCCTCGGCATAGCCCGAGATGAACATCACCGGCGCGCCCCCGAGGTAGCCGCGGGCGGCCTTCAGCAGGTCGGGGCCCTGCATGCCGGGCATGACCACGTCGGAGATCATCAGGTCGATGGTGCCGGCGTGCTGTTCGGCCAGGTCCAGGGCCTCCTCGCCGGACGCCGCCTCGATCACCTCGTAGCCACGGGCGCGCAGCAGCTTGGCGGCGACGCCGCGCACCGCGTCCTCGTCCTCCACGAACAGGATGCGGCCGGCGCCGGAGAGGTCGCGGGCCTGCGGCCGCACGGCCTTGACCGGAAGGGGGATGGGTTCGGCGCCCGCCACCGGCACGTGGACGGGCAGGAAGATGCGGAAGGCCGCGCCCTCGCCCGGCTTGGACGACACGCTGATCCAGCCGTCCGACTGCTTGACGATGCCATAGACGGTGGCGAGGCCGAGCCCCGTGCCCTCGCCCACCGGCTTGGTGGTGAAGAAGGGGTCGAAGATCTTGTCGATCACGTCGGCGGGGATGCCGGCGCCGTCGTCCGACACCTCGATCAGGGCCTGGTCGCCCACCGGCTCCGGATAGCCCAGGGCCTGGGCCTCGGCGGCGGTGACGCGGGCGGTGCGGATGGTGACGGTGGAGCCCCCGTGGCTGCGCAGCGCGTCGCGCGCGTTGACCGCCAGGTTCATGACCGCCGTCTCGAGCTGGCCCCGGTCGGCCCGCACGTGCGGCAGGTCGCGGCCGTACTCGGTCTTGAGCTGCACGTCCTCGTGCAGGACGCGGCGCAGCAGCACCTCGAACTCGCTGATCAGTTCGCCCAGGTCGAGGATCTCGCGCTGGACGGTCTGCTTGCGCGAGAAGGCCAGCAGCTTGCGCACCAGGTCGGCGGCGCGCACCGAGGTCTGCTTGATCTCGTTCAGCCCGTCATAGGACGGGTCGCCCACCGGGTGGCGGGTCGACAGCACGTCGAGCTGCATGAAGATGGCGGTGAGCAGGTTGTTGAAATCGTGAGCCACGCCGCCGGCCAGCTGGCCGATGGCCTGCATCTTCTGGCTCTGGGCGAGCTGCAGCTCGATCTGCTTCTGCTCGGAGACGTCCACCAGATAGGCGACCCAGCGGCCGTCGGACTTGGACAGGTAGAGGTGGTTGATCTTGGCGGGGTCGCGGGCCAGCCGGACCTCCAGGGCGCCCTGGTGGCCGGCGGCCAGCTTCTGGGCCGCGTCGGCGCGGGACGCCGGCTCGATCAGGTCGCCGAACGGGGCGCCCGTCCCGACATAACCGGGCGTGGCGGCCAGGGTCGGATTGGCCTCGACGATCACGGCGGCGAACGGGTCTTCGCCATCCAGCAGCGCCGCGCCGAACGGCGAGGCGCCGGCGAAGGCGTCCAGCACCTTGGGCGGCGGGGGCACGGCCGAGGCCACGGCCTGCAGCACCTCGGTCATGCCGGACGGCAGCGACAGCGGCTGCGGCGGCGGGCCGGACAGGCGCACCAGGAAGCGGCGCGGGCCGACGGCGGTGATGGTGGCCTCGTGCTCCGCCCCGCTGGCCCGGATGCCGGCGTAGCCCGGCTGGCCGCGGCGGGCGGTGGCCAGGGCGGCGAACAGGTTGGCGGCGGAGGGGCCGGCCTTGGGCAGGCGCGGCGCCTCGCCGAAGATCGCCCTCCACGCCGGGTTGGCCGCGTGGATGCGGCCGTCGGCGGCGGCCAGGGCGGCGGGTTCCGCCAGGGCGTCGATCAGGACATCGGCGGCGGGCTCGTGCTCGACGGCCTCCTCGCCGGAATTGCGCAGGGCGAAGAAGCCCAGGCACGCCACGCCCGCGAGGCCCACCAGCAGCATCAGCCCGGCCAGGGTCGCCGGTCCGGCGTTGAAGGCAGGCACGGCGGCGAAGCCCACGGCGGCCAGGAACAGCAGCACCACGGCGGCCATGAGCGGGTCGAGCGGGCCCTTGCGGCCCTCGCTGCGATTGGGCTGG
>DASUIJ010000007.1:0-2118 GCA_036279815.1 Phenylobacterium sp.
CCCGCGACCATGCAGACCCCTAAGATCAGACCTGCCGCCCAGCGACGCATCATGCCCTCCCGTACTCCCGCACTGTCCCGCCTCAACTGGCGATCCGCAATTCCCCACCTGGGGTACTGGCGGCGCGGCCCGGCGCCGCAAGCGCGACCCGGACCAGGGTGGCGGCAAGGTGTTTCTGGCTGGTGAGGCCCAGCTTGCGCAGCAGGCTCTTGACCTGGTTGCGCACGGTGTCGAGCCGCACGCCCCGCTGCTGGGCGATCTCCGCCAGGTCGATCCCCTCGTGGAGGCCCAGGGCGATTTCCGCCTCGGCGCGGGAAATCCCGAACAGCTCGGCCAGCTCGGCCCAGCCCGGCATGGCCGGCGGCTCGTCCAGGTCGGTCACGCCCACCACCGCATAGCCCGGCTCCCGCGCCGGCCGCACGCTCACCAGCATGCCGATCTGGCTGTCGCCCGTCCGCGCCATGACAAGGCCCGCCTCGCCTTCGCGCACGGCCTTGGCCACCGCCTGCTCGAGGCGCCCCGCGGTATCCCGGCTGGTCACGCCCAGCAGGCGCGCGATCGGCGTTCCCTCGGCGCCCCGGCGCATCGGCATGAGGCCCGCCGACAGCGCGCTCATCGCCCGCCCGTCCGCCGACACCATCCAGGAAGATGCTCCGTTCCCGACAGCCACGAGTGAACCCCAAGCAACTCTGCAATACGAGAACATTAATTTATGTCAGATGCGAGTTGTTTAACGAACATCCTGGGCGCGAGTACTATTTCTGGTACGTCGCTAAACCCCCGATACACCCGCGAATTCACTCAAGGGCGAAACTTAACAAGTCCTAATTGATCTTTACATACCCGGTCTTGGCCCCAACGAACCCGCCGCCCGGCTGAATACGGACGGTGACCGGCGATTCCAGGGAGAGATGCAGGCGCCCCGCCTGCTCCGGCTCCAGCCGCACCGTGTAGGTTCCCGCCGGAAGCCCCTCCAGGACCAGGGTCCCGTCGTATTCGGTCCGCCCCTCCCCCACGACCTTTCCGGCCGCGTCGACGACCTGAACGCCCAGGGCGGACAATCCGCGCGACCCGCCCTGGGCGTCACGCTGCAGCATGTGCAGCTCCACCTCGCCGGTGACCTTCATGGCGTAGTTCACCACCGCCACGCGGCCCGGACGGGGCGTGAACTGGATCTCCCTCGGCGGCAGGGACAGGTAGGGATTGTCTACCGACTCCGGGTCCACCCGCGCCCGCACATAGGCCCCGTCGCCCAGCGCCGATATGATCAGCCGGCCGAGCCCGTCGGCCTCGGTGTCGCGATAGCCGCCGCTGACCTTGAGGCCGGCCACCCGCGGCTCGCCCGGCTGGGCCACGCCGTCGCCGTTCTCGTCGACGAACGCCAGCAGGGCCATGTTGCCGCCCGCCGCCGCCCCTGGCCGCGCGCTGCGATAGCGCCGTTGCAGGGGGTCGAACAGCAGGCCCGTGCTGAGCTGGAAGCCGATCCGCCACTCGTCGGCGCCGGTGTTGTAACCCGCGGCCGCGGTGAGGTCCGCCACGTCCAGCTTCCACGTCGTTCCGACCTGGATGCTGGTGCTGGCCCCGTCTCCGAATGCGTGCGCGACGCCGATGCGCAGGGCGCGGCTGTCGCCGAAGTCGCGATCCAGGGTCAGGGCCGCCGTCCGCGCCTTCAGGTCGGGCATCAGGTCGGCGTCCAGGCCGACGCGGACCCGCCAGTCCTTGCCGAGCATCCCGGAGGCGTCCAGGCCGCCGGTCAGCCGCTCCGTCAGGCCGGACGCGGCGACATCGTCCCGCGCATAGGCCAGGCTCGCGGCGACCAGCGCGCCATGCAGGCTCGTCGAGGTCCGCGCCGTCGCCGCCAGGAAGGTGTCCCCGCTTTCCAGTTCGTCCCGGCGCAATTCGAACGAGACCGGCGTCTCCCGCGCCAGGCCCGGAAGCTTGAACAGGCCGTCGAACCGGCCCTCGCTGCTGCGCGTCAGGGGATCGCCCGAGGCGCTGCGCGCCTGCAGCTCGTCCAGGAATCCGCCGCGGTACTCGGCGTGGCGGACGCTGACCGAGGTAGCCCTGAGGCGTCCGGTCGCCGCCAGGGCGACGGCGGATCCGCCCTCGCTGTCCCCG
>DASUIJ010000008.1:0-3817 GCA_036279815.1 Phenylobacterium sp.
ATCGGGAGATATATACTTCATACGAAATGTCATTATTCGGACAGTTCAGTTCGCGATCAAATACTCGCGAGGCGGTAGGAGTCCATCACCTGAAAATACTGCTGTCCACTTGGGATTTTGGTCCAGAGATTGCGCTGGGAATGGCCGAGGAGAACATCAGAAGCCTCGGGGGTCAGGCGACCACGCTCCGCGGCGGCCCTTTCGCGGCGCGCCTGGACCTCGAATGTCCTGGCGATGGATAGCCCGCTCGGAAGCGCGAGATCGGCGGGGTCCTGTCCGGCAGACATCAGGTGGCGACTTCGTTCGATTTGCACAATTTCTCAGCGAAATGCCGAGTTTTGCCTATGGTTTGGGCATTTCCGCGAGCCAGGATTTAGAATTGCCTAACGCGAATTTACGATGCCGTTGGCCGTGGACCGGCCGCATCGGACTGGAGGCTTCCGGCCAGGCCCCGTGGAATCCCGACCGGAAGGGTCGTCGGGTGTGTTGTCCATGAGCGGAGGCCCGCCTTCTGTTCCGGTGGTCGGCTTCGCCGCGAGTTGAGCGGCGGCTCTCGCCCAAGACGCTGAATTCGGGCAGGTTTGTTGGCCGGCGCGGCGGCTCGCGAAGCCCGGCCGAGCGCCTTCCCAGGCCTGCTGACGTGATCTTCGGCGGACGCGCCACGCGCTCCCGCCGCGCGCCCTGAATGTCGGACCGGAGATCGGGCGCAGCCGCGGAAATGCCGGGCGCTACGCGGCGTTTTGCCGCGACGGATGACTCTCAACGACCGCCAATGGACGCCCACGCTCAGGGAGGCGCGATGACGACACGGCTCTTCGCTGGACTGCTGCCGACGGGGCCCAGTCCGCCCTCCGCGACCGCCGGCCCCGGAGCTTCAGATCGGCAGAGCCCGTTCCAGGATCGCCGCCACGCCCATTCCGTCCGGAAGCTGCCCAAAGGCGTCGGAGCCGTGCGGGATGCGGCTGGCGATGAAGGCGTCCGACACGAGCGACGGCGCGTGGCGGATCAGCAGGGCGGCCTGGAACACCACCACCAGGTCGCGCGCGAACCGGCGCAGGGCCGCCTCCGCAAGGACGCCGCGCGCCCGCGAGAGCAGGTCGTCGATGGCCCTGTCCAGACGTGCGTCGCCGCCGCGGCTGGCCTCGAGTTCTTCGGCCAAGGCGTCGATGGCGGCCGGCTCCCGGCGCAGAGCGCGCAGGAGGTCGAGGCACATCACGTTCCCCGACCCTTCCCAGATCGAATAGACCGGCAGTTCGCGATAGAGGCGCGCCAGGCCGCTTTCCTCCACATAGCCGTTGCCGCCCAGGACCTCGAGGGCCTCCGCCGCCAGCGCCGGCCCGCGCTTGCAGACCCAGAACTTCGCGGCGGGCGTGACCAGCCGCCGGATGAGCGCGTCCGCAGGATCGTCGGCGCGATCGAACGCCCCGGCCAGGCGGAAGGCGACCGCGGTCGCGGCCTCCACCTCCAGGGCGAGGTCGGCCAGCACGTTGGTCATCAGAGGCTGGTCGACCAGCCGACGCTGGAAGACCGTCCGGCCCCGCGCGTGGCGCAGGGCCTGCACCATGGCCTGGCGCTGCACCGCGGCCGAGCCGACCACGTTGTCGAGCCGCGTGTATCCCACCATCTCGATGATCGTGGCGACGCCCCGCCCCTCCTCGCCGACCAGCCAGGCCAAGGCGCCTTCGAATTCGACTTCGCTGGAGGCGTTGGACCGGTTTCCAAGCTTGTCCTTCAGGCGCTGCAGGCGCAGGGCGTTCATCTGGCCGTCCGGGGTCCAGCGCGGAAGGAAGAAACAGGTCAGGCCCTTCGGCGCCTGGGCGAGGATCAGGAAAGCGTCGCACATCGGCGCCGAGAAGAACCATTTGTGGCCGACGATCCGGTACAGCCCGCTCGCCGGATCGAGCGGCTCGGCGGTCGTGGCGTTGGTGCGAACGTCCGAACCGCCCTGCTTCTCGGTCATGCCCATTCCGACCATCACGCCGGACTTCTCCTGCGCCGGACGGTGCGCCGGGTCGTAGCGGCGCGAATGGAGCTTCGGCAGCCAGGCGCGGATCGGGTCGCCGGCGGCCGCGATCACGGGCGCGGCGGCGTAAGTCATCGAGATGGGACAGCTGGTCCCCGCCTCCACCTGCGCCCCCATATAGAGCCCGGCCGCGCGATGGACGTGGGCGCCCCGGCGCGGATCGGACCAGGGCGACGCATGGACGCCCTGCGCCACCTGCATCCGCATCAGGTCATGATAGGCCGGATGGAACTCCACCCAGTCGCAACGGCGTCCCTGAGGATCATGGGTGACCAGCCTGGGCGGCTCCCGGTTGGCGACTGCGCCCAGGGCGCGGACGTCCGGCTGGCCGAGGGCCATCCCATAGGTCTGGAGGTCGGCGACGCCCCAGTCGGCTCCCTCCCGGCAAACGGCCTCGACCAGCGGTTGGTCCGTGCTGAAGAGATTTACGGCCCCGATCGGCGGCGGCTGGTTGCCGACCTCGTGCGTGCGGAACGGCCGCGGGTCGAATCCGGCGTGCATCGAACCTCCTTGCGGGCCACGTCGCAACGCGCTCACGGGCCCTCTCACCCGCCCATCATAGAGTGCGCGCGGTCCGCGGCGATTGACATGCCGCAATAGGCGCCGTGTCGGAATCCGGCGTCGCCTCGCCCGCCCCTGCTCGCGTCCGCCGGGCATGCCCTCGCGCCGCGACTTTCCTGGCCCAGGCCCCGGGGCCTCGCTAGGTTGTCGTCCAGATGGGGTGGGATTCAGGGACAGGTCGGAGCGATGGCGAGATGACGGGCGCCAGGTTCGTCTACTTTCACGGACAGCCGGGGTCGCCGGAGGAACTTGACGTGGTCCGGCCCGGCGCCTGGCGCCGATCGTCGAACCTGTTCGTGCCTGACCGGGCCACCGACCGCCCCGACCTGGCGCTTGGCCCCTATCTGGACCACCTCGCCGAGGACATCGCCCGGCGGTTCCCCGATGGTCCGATCCGCCTGGTCGGGTTTTCCCTCGGCTGCTTTGTCGCCGTCGAGGTCGCGCTTCGGCTGGCGGAGGGGGCGGGCGACCGCGACCTCGGCCTGGACCTGATATCCGCCGCCGCACCCCTCGACCTTGGCGACTTCCTGCCCGACATGGCCGGCGGAATGGTCTTCTCCCTGGCCCGTCGCCAGCCGTTCCTGTTCGCTCTCCTGACCCGGATCCAGGGCGGCCTGGCCGGGCTCGCGCCTGGCCTCCTGTTCGCCCAGGTCTTCGCCAACGCCGCCGGGGCGGACGCCGACCTGGTCCTGCGACCGGAATTCCAGGCGACGATCCGGGGCGTCCTCGCCCACAGCCTGACGCACGGCGCCCGCGGCTACAGGCGCGAGATCGCGGGCTATGTCGCCCAGACCTCCGAGCGCGTGACGCGCCTCACCCGGCCCGTCACCCTCTGGCAGGGCCAGGCCGACACCTGGACGCCCCCCGCCATGGCCCTGGCCCTCGCCGCCGCCCGCCCCGCAACGCGGACGCTCCGGACCTTCCCCGGCCTGTCGCACTATTCGACGCTGCAGGCCGCCCTGCCGGAGATTTTCAGCGCCCTGACCTGAGCAGGCGCCGAGGGCCGATGTTGGGCATGGGGGCCTCGTGATGGTCAGAGGTTCGTCCGCTTCGATCCCCTCCGGCTACGCCAAGTCGAACGATCGACTCCCGCAACGCGCCAACAGCTGACATTAGTGACCTTTCCAGAAGCGGACGTTGGGGCCTCAGCGCAGCCTCGGATCAGCGCCCGGCAGACGGCGGGAGACTTGTCGTAAAAAAGCACGCTCCCTCGGCCATGGGGCCAAGGGAGCG
>DASUIJ010000009.1:0-3731 GCA_036279815.1 Phenylobacterium sp.
CCTACTGGGTCCGCGACCGGTCCCGCGGCGTCCGCCTGCCGCTGGAGAAGGTGGTCGCCATGCAGACCCGCGACACCGCCAGGCTCTACGGCCTCAACGACCGCGGCGTGCTGGCGCCCGGGATGAAGGCCGACATCAACGTCATCGACTTCGACGCCTTGTCGATCCGTGCGCCGGAGATGGTGTTCGATCTGCCGGCCGAAGGGCGCCGCCTGATCCAGAGGGCCGACGGCTATCGCGCCACCGTGGTCTCGGGCGTCGTCACCTTCGAGAACGGCGAGGCGACCGGCGACATGCCCGGCAAGCTGATCCGCGGCCCGCAGGCGGCGCCGGCGCGGCTCGCGGCGGAGTAGCCGGCGGACCCGTCGACCCGGATGCGGCCGTCGCTGAACCGACGCGCCTTTTCCTCGCCCAACTGGCGGCTATTGTGAGGGTATGATCCGTCACGCCCGAACCGCCGATCACGCTCAGATCCGCGCCGTCCTCGACGCCGCCTTCGGCCGCGGGCACGAGGGCGACATCGTCGAGCACCTGCGCGCCGACGGAGACGTGATCTTCGAGCTGGTGGAGGAAGAGGACGGGGCGATCACCGGCCACGTGGTCTTCAGCCGCCTGTGGGCCGACAGCGTCAACCTCTATGCGGCCCTGGGTCCGGTGTCGGTGCGCCCCGACGCGCAGAACAACGGCTCCGGCGACCGGCTGGTCCGGGTCGGCCTGGAGAACGCCAAGGAGTTCGGCGCCCATGCCGTCGTGGTGCTGGGCCACCCCAGCTACTATCCCCGCTTCGGCTTCACGGCGCAGGCCGCCGCCCAGGTGTCCTGCCCCTATTCCGGACTGCCCGCCTTCATGGCCCTGGAGATCGAGCCCGGCGCCCTGGGCGCGCCGCTGACCGTCGCCTATCCCGACGCCTTCGGTGGCTAGGATTCCGGCCCTTCGCGCCCAGGTCAGTCCTGAGCGCGGGGCGCCGGGACCGCCAGCATGGGGGTCGGGGCCTCGGGCCGGTCCAGCCCCGCCAGGGCGTCGTTGATTTCCTTGACCTCCGCCGCCGTCGGCTTGCGGCGGCTGGGCTGCAACTGTCCCAGCACGCGGGTGCGCTCGCCGCCCAGGGCGTCCCGGTCGGCCACCGTGTAGGTGCGGACCTCGCCGGCGACCTCGAGCGTCACCTTGCGCCCGGCGCCCATCCCCTCGGCCTCCGGGTTGAACAGGCCCTGGGTGCGGGCGTCGAGACTGCCGAGGATCGCTGCGGACAGGTTGTTCTCGCCACCCGCATATCGGCCGGTGAAGGCCGGCGGTTCGCCCCAGGGGCCGGTCCAGCGGTAGAAGATGTGCTGGCCGATCTGCCTCATCTTGACCAGGGTCGGCGCCCAGTACGGCGCCACATAGACCGCGTGATAGTGGGTGGCCGAACCCACGTCCTTGACCACGAACCCGTTCAGGGCGCGCCTGGCCACCACCTGCGCGCTGGACCACATGGATGGGGCCGGCGGGTGGGCCAGGGAGCCGTCGCAGGTGAAGGTGAACTGGCAGCCCGTCGACCGCGCCGCGCCCTGATAGACCACGCCGCACACCGACTTCGGATAGGCCGGGTGCCGCAGGCGGTTCAGCACCACCTGGGCCACGGCCTCCTGGCCGAGGGCCGGCTCGCGGGCGCTCTCGTAATAGACGGCCTGGGCCAGGCATGTGACCGCCCGCGCCTGGTCGGCGCTGTCGGCGCGCAGCACGAAGGGCCGCATGGGCCGGATCGGCAGGGTCGAGAACGGCCGCAGGGAATTGATCTCCTCGGCGACGTCGTCGAGGGCCGTGCCGAAGCCCAGGTCCGGCGGCGTGTCGAGGTCCAGGCGCTCCCAGCCAAGGGTCCTGCCCCAGAAGTCGGTCCGGCGGCCGGGAACGTGGCGCTCGGCGATGGCCATGACGCTCGGCGACATGCCGGAGGTGAACTTCCGGAAGGTCTCGTGGGAGAGGCTCCGCGCCACGCTGGCCCTCGCCTCGCCGAACGCCGCGTGCGATCGCCCCGGGAGCGCGCCGTGGCAGGCCCCCAGCGTTATCGCTGCGATCAGCAACATCAAGGTCGAGGGAAGGGCGCGCGAGAACAGGGTCGAGACTTCCGACAGTGATCGAGGCGGCGCTTCTAGCATGGTCTTGAGACCGGGTTAGGTCTGCAAAGTGGCGATCTTCGCGCATGCGAAGGGAATTGTCCCCGTCCCATCGCCGGTTGCATCACCGTCCCGAGAGTCACATGCTCGCCGCCGCCGCGGAGCCACCGCGAGCGTGCGGAGTTGGGCCCTTGCCGATCACGCCCGTCGAATGGCCGTTGCGCTTCATCCCGCGACAGCCCCCGCAGTTCCTCAACGCCCTCGCCGTCAGCCTGGCCTCGGCGGGCGCGGCGATCGGGGTGCAAGGCGCCTTCCTGGGCTGGCCGGGCGCCACCGGTTTCTCCTCCACCTTCTTTCCGGCCTTCATCTTCGCCACCCTCTACGGCGGTTCGCGCTGGGGGTGGGCGACCCTGGCGTTCTCGATGCTGCTGGGCGTCGCAACCCCGCGCGCCGGCCCGCTCGACGGCGCCGCCGAGGCGAGGATCGCCATGTTCGCGATCTCCGGGGCCGCCACCGTCCTGGTCGCCTCGGTTCTCCGCCGGACTCTGCTGCGGCTGGAGGAGGCGCGGCGCATCCAGCAGGAAATCCAGGACGCCCTCGACCGCAGCGAGGCCCGTCTCACCCTGGCCCAGGACGCTGGCGGCGTGGGTCTCTGGGACTGGGACGTGGTCACGGGGGCCAGTCACTGGTCACCCACCCTCTATCGCAATCTGGGCCTGCCCCTCGACGCCGAAGCGAGTATGGGGACCCTGCTCGAGGCCGTGCACCCCGAGGACCGCCAGGCGGTCCTCGCCGCCAATGCCGACGCGGTGAACACAGGACATTTCCAGGCGATGGAGTACCGCGTGGTCTGGCCGGACGGCTCGACCCATTGGCTGCTGTCGCGGGGAGAGATGCTGCGCGATCCCGAGACCGGAGCCGTCACCCAGGCGGCGGGGGTCAATATCGACGTCACCGACCGCCGTGTCGCCTTCGAGCAGGTCCGCGAGAGCGAATCCCGCTTCCGCGCCATGGCCGACAGCGCGCCGGTGCTGATGTGGGTCTCCAAGATCGACGGCAGCCGCGAATTCGCCAACCAGGCCTATGTCAATTTCCTGGGCGTGCCCTACGAGGAAGCCATCACCTTCGACTGGCGCAAGCGTCTGGCAGAGGAAGACATTCCCCGCATTCTGCGCGAGCAGTTGACCGGCGAAGCGTCGCGGGAGCTGTTCGCCCTCGAGGCCCGCTACCTGCGCTGCGACGGCGAGTGGCGGTGGATGCGCTCGTTCTCCCAGCCGCGCTATGGACCCGCGGGCGAGTTCACCGGCTTCATCGGCATCGGCTTCGACGTGACCGACGCCAAGCGGGCCGAGGCCGACCTGAAACAGATCAACGAACTGCTGACCGAGCGCGTCCAGGCCGCCCTGGCCGAACGCGACCAGGCGGAGGCGGCCCTGCGCCATGGGCAGAAGCTGGAAGCGGTGGGACAGCTCACCGGCGGCGTGGCGCACGACTTCAACAACCTGCTCACCGTGGTGATCGGCGCCCTGGACCTCATTCAGCGACATCCGAACGACGCCGACCGCCGGGACCGGATGATCGAAGCCGCCCTGGGTGCGGCCCGCCGGGGCGAGCGCCTGACCCACCAGTTACTGGCCT
>DASUIJ010000010.1:0-2541 GCA_036279815.1 Phenylobacterium sp.
GTAGGGCAGGTCCAGGGTCTCCAGCACCCCCTGGACGCAGCCGTCCTCGCCCCACGCGCCGTGCAGGGCGTTGAAGCAGACATCGGGCTTCAGCCGGGCCAGCACCTGGGCGAGGTCGCGGCCGGCGTCGATGCGGGTGACTTTGGCGCCCAGGCGTTCAAGGGCGTCGGCGCATTCGCGCCCCGAGACCAGGCTGACCTCGCGCTCCGAGGAAAGTCCGCCCAGCAGGACGGCGACGTGGAGGCCGACGAGCCCTCCCGTCACTGGCCGGACGCCGTCTTGCGGAAGTCGATCTCGCTGAAGGCGACGGTGTAGAGGAAGGTCGCCCAGACGGCCACGTTCTGCGCCAGCTCCTTGGGATCGACCTTGTCCAGGGTGTCGTCGGCCGAGTGGTGCAGGTCGAAATAGCGGCTGGCGTCCTGATGCAGGTCGGCCACCGGCGCGCCCAGCCCGACCATGGGCCCGACGTCGGAGCCGCCGAAGCGGCCGGGCTCGCCGGTCACGATCACCTTCAGCGGCGCCATGGCCCTGGCGAAGGCCTTCATCTCCGGCTGACCCGCGCTGCCCTTGGGCAGGTCCGCCGACCAGATCGCGCCCGCGCCCTCGTCGCTCTCGCCGACCAGCACGATCCTGGCGATCTCGTCCTTGTGGGCGGCGGCATAGGCGTTTCCGCTGCCGCCCTGCTCCTCCGAACCAAACATCACCACGCGGATGGTCCGCCGAGGCTTTTGCGGCAGGCCGGCCAGCACCTTGGCCGCGCCGGTGGTGATCGCCACCCCGGTTCCGTCGTCCACGGCGCCTGTACCCGGGTCCCAGCTGTCCAGGTGGCCGCCGATGACGATGACCTCGTCCGGCTTCTCGCGCCCGACGATCTCGCCGGAGATGTTCCAGGCCAAGGCCTTGGGATTGAAGCTGGACGCCATGTCGAGGCGCACCCGCACCGGCTTGCCGCGCGCGACCATGTGATCCAGCAGCTCGGCGTCGACGGTGGACAGCGCCGCCGCGGGGATCCCGCCGGGCGCCGCGGCGCCGGTATGCGGCAGGCGCGTGTCGTCGGTGGACAGCGAACGCACCAGATAGGCCACGGCCCCGCGCTTGGCCGCCTCGGCCGGCCCCGCCGTGCGCTGGGCGTTGATGGCGCCATAGCCGGCCCCGTCCTGGGTGCGGGTCATCTTCTGGGTGACCACGGCGATCTTGCCCTTGAGCGACCCCTCGGGCTGTTCCAGCATCTCGGCATAGGTCGGGAACAGGACGATTTCGGCCTCGAGGCCGCCGGCGGGGGTGGGCGAGGATCCGCCCAGGCCGAGGATGTGCAGCGGCTGCGGATAGGGTCCGACGACCGCGGCGCTCTCGGCGCCGCGCGACCAGGCGCCGGTCTCGAAGCTCTCGACCTTCACATTGGCGAAGCCCAGGCTCTTGAAGGTGGCGACGGCCCAGTCGCGGGCCCGGGTCATGGACGGCGAGCCGACCGGCCGGGCGCCCACCTCGGTGGTCAGCGATTCCACCACGTTCCAGGCCGTGGAATCGGCAAGCGCCTTGTCGCGCACCGTCTGGGCGTCCTTGGCTAGGTCGGCGGCCCCGGCGGGGGCGGCGGCGAGAAGGGCGGCGCAGGCCGCGAAGGCGAAGGTTTTCATATCCGAGGCGTCGCCCGGAGCTTGGCCTCAAGTCAAGCCGCTCGGTTGCCGTCGCACCATCCAGGCGCGCACTCCTGACAGCAGGCTGGCAGCAGGCCGGCGCCAGGGTGACGATCCAAGGAGCCTTGCCATGCCCGTCGTCACCGTCCTCGATCGTTTCCCCCGCCCGCCCTGCGCCGAGCTGCTCGGCTGGCATGTGGTGGACGCCCGGCCCCAGGACGGCTGGATTCGCATCGGCTTCGACGCCCGGCCGCAATTCCTCAATCCCGCGGGCTTCGTGCAGGGCGGCTTCCTGACCGCCATGCTGGACGACACCATGGGCCCGGCGGTCCTGGTCCACACCGGGGGCGCTCTCTACACCGCCACCATCGACATGTCGGTCAGCTTCCTGGCCCCGGCCAGGGCGGGGCCGCTGTTCGGCGAGGGTCAGGTGATCCAGCTCGGCAAGACCGTGGGCTTCGTCGAGGCGCGGCTGGCGGACTCCGGCGGAACCTCGATCGCCCGGGCCACGGCCAGCGTGCGGCTCGTGCCGATCGGGAAGCTGCCCTAGTCGACGATCTGGTAGCCGCCCTCGCCCATCACCAGGGCCGAGGGCAGGCCCAGGCGCCGCCAGAGCGGCATGGCCGGCACACCGAGCTCGCGGCTGGCCCAAAGCGCGATCACACGGCCGTGCGCCACCAGGACCAGCGTGCCCGTCGGGTGCGCCTCCCGCTGCCGGGCGATGGCCGCGGCGAAGCGTTCGCGGGCCTGCTCGCCGGTCTCCTCGCCGTGCACGAGTTTGTCGGGCTGGGCGAACAGCCGCTCGATGCGCGCTTCGATCTCGGCCCGCGGCAGGAAGTCGCCGGTTTCGTTGAGATGCTCGCCCAGGCCCGCGTCCCGACCCGCGGACAGGCCCAGGACCTCGGCC
>DASUIJ010000011.1:0-10607 GCA_036279815.1 Phenylobacterium sp.
CAGCCTGTGGTGAGGCGTGACTCCGCGGAAAACCTGATGTATCGGGAAAGGGTCATGAAGACCCGCGCCAGCCAATCCTACTGGTACTGTAGCTTTCCGACGCCCCTGGCGGAGGAAGGTGTCAGCGTGACCTGAGCCCAAGGCTCCAGACAACGCCCACCAGCCGCCAGTCTCCTGGCGGCTTTTTTATTGGCCGCCGGACTGGCTCCCCACCCGAGAAAGACCATGTCCAGCACCACTGACGATCTGCGTATCAAGACCCTCGAGACCCTGAGCCCGCCCGCCCAGGTGATGGCCGAGTTCGTGCGCACCCCCCAGGCCAGCGCGACGGTCACCGCCGCCCGTGACGCCGCCCACCGCATCCTCGACGGCCAGGACGACCGGCTGATCGTGGTGATCGGCCCCTGCTCGATCCACGATCCGGTCGCGGCGATGGAATATGCCCGCCGCCTGGCCGCCGAGCGCATCCGGCATCAGGGCGAACTGGAGATCCTGATGCGGGTCTATTTCGAGAAGCCCAGGACCACGGTGGGGTGGAAGGGCCTGATCAACGACCCGCACCTGGACGGCAGCTTCCGGATCAACGAGGGCCTGCGCCTGGCGCGCAGCCTGCTGCTGGAGATCAACGAGCTCGGCGTGCCGGCGGCCTGCGAGTTCCTGGACGTGATCACGCCGCAATACATCGCCGACCTGGTGGGCTGGGGCGCGATCGGCGCGCGGACCACGGAGAGCCAGATCCACCGCGAGCTGGCGTCCGGCCTGTCCTGCCCGGTGGGCTTCAAGAACGGCACCGACGGCAATGTCCGCATCGCCATCGACGCCATCAAGGCCGCCTCGCAGCCGCACCATTTCCTGGCGGTGACCAAGGACGGCCGGGCGGGCATCGCCGCCACTTCCGGCAATGGCGACTGCCATGTGGTGCTGCGCGGCGGCCGGGCGCCGAACTATGACGCGCTCAACGTGGCCGCGGCCTGCGGCGAGATGGCCTCGCAGGGCCTGACGCCCAAGGTGATGATCGACGCCAGCCACGCCAACAGCTCCAAGAACCCCGAGAACCAGCCCATGGTGATGGACGACGTGGCCATGCAGCTGACCGGCGGCGAGACGCGGATCGTCGGCGTGATGGTCGAGAGCCATCTGGTCGCGGGGCGGCAGGACCTCAAGCCCGGCCAGCCCCTGACCTATGGACAGTCGATAACCGACGGCTGCATCGACTGGGCCGCCTCGGTGAAGGTGCTGGACCGACTGGCCGACGGCGTCCGCGCCCGCCGCCGGGCCCGGGCCGTGGCGCCCAGGACGACCGGCAAGGCCATGGCCTGAGGGATCGAGCCGGCCGGCGGCGACGCGGTCGGCCGGCCGGTCCTGCAGGACCTCGACGAAATGGAAACCTGTGTCTGTTTCCATGGGCGCTTGATCGCGATGGCGGCCTCGACCTAAATCCACCTCCCTTCCCGCGAACCCGCGCCCCGCCCCTTGCAGTCCCGCACGGCGCGCATCAGGTTCCCCTGCAAGAACTTTTGGAGTGACGACACGATGCGCAACTGGCGCCTGGACGAAGAAGACGACGAAAGCGGCGAGCCGAAGCCCGACATGCCGATGACGGCCGGGCCGGTGCAGAACGCGCTGTTCAAGTCGCGCACCGTGCTGGTCTTCGGCGAGATCAACATGCGCCTGGCCGAGCGGGTCACCGCCCAGCTCCTGGCGCTCTCCGCCGACGGCGAGGGCGACATCAAGGTGATCATCAACTCGCCCGGCGGCCACGTGGAGAGCGGCGACACCATCCACGACATGATCCGCTACTGCGGCCCCACCGTGAAGGTGATCGGCACCGGCTGGGTGGCCAGCGCCGGGGCCCACATCTATCTGGGCGCGCCGAAGGAAAACCGGCTGTGCCTGCCCAACACCCGCTTCCTGCTGCACCAGCCCATGGGCGGCGTGCGCGGCCAGGCCTCGGACATCCAGATCGAGGCCGAGGAGATCATGAAGATGCGCGAGCGCGTAAACCGCATGATCGCCAAGGAGACCGGCCAGACCTACGAGAAGGTGGTCAAGGACACCCAGCGGAACTTCTGGATGAGCGCCGAGGAGGCCGTCGCCTACGGCGTCGTCTCCAAGATCATCTCAAGCGCGATCGAGGCCTGAGGCCATGGCGGCCGCGCCTTGGTGGAAGGGCGCGGTCGTCTACCACATCTATGTCCGCAGCTTCTTCGACGCGGACGGCGACGGCCACGGCGACCTTGCGGGCGTCCGGGCCAAGCTCGACTACATCCAGTCCCTGGGCGTCGACGCCATCTGGCTGTCCCCCATCCACCCCTCGCCCAACCGCGACTGGGGCTATGACGTCTCCGACTTCGAGGGCGTGCATCCCGACTACGGCGCGATGGAGGACGTCGAGGCCCTGGTGGCCGACGCCCACGGCCGCGGCATCAAGGTGATGCTGGACGAGGTCCTGGCCCACACCTCCGACGAGCACCCCTGGTTCGCCGAGAGCCGCGACGGCGGGCCCGACGGCCCCAAGGCCGACTGGTACGTCTGGGCCGACCCGGCCGCCGACGGGACCGCGCCCAACAACTGGCTCAGCGTGTTCGGCGGCCCCGCCTGGGCCTACCAGCCCGCCCGGCGGCAGCACTATCATCACAAGTTCCTGCGCCAGCAGCCCAAGCTGTCCTGGCGCAATCCCGACGCCAAGGAAGCCGCCATATCGGTGCTGGACCACTGGCTGGCCAAGGGGATCGACGGCTTCCGCCTCGACGTGGCCGGCTGCTTCCTGCACGACGACAGGCTGACGCCCAACCCCGCCGTGCCGCCCGCTGAGCGCACCCGCCACCACTGGGGGCACGCCTCGGAGATGCAGCGGCACCTGTTCGACTCCAACCTGCCGGAGAACATCCCCCTGCTGGACGAGATCCGCCGCCGGGCGGACGCGCACGGCGATCGTTTCGTATTCGGCGAATTCTCCGAGGAGGAGGAGCGCTGCGGCGCCTACTGTTCGCCCGACGAGGGGCTGCATTCGGCCTACACCTTCGTCCTGCTGCATGCGCGCCGGCTGTCGGCCAAGGTGTTCCGCGAGCACTACGAGACCCTGGGACGGTTTCCCGACCACTGGCCCTGCATCTCCTTCTGCAACCACGACATCGCGCGCACCGCGTCGCGCTTCGGCGGCGGCGATGCGGTGGCGCGCCTGATGCTGGCCCTGCTGCTGACGCTGAAAGGCACCACCCTGCTCTACCAGGGCGAGGAGCTCGGCCTGCCCGAGGCCCAGAGCCTGACGCGCGACCAGATCCGCGATCCGGTGGGCGACCTCTACTGGCCGATCTCCAAGGGCCGCGACGGCTCGCGCACGCCGATGCCGTGGACCGAGGGCGAGAACATGGGCTTCTCGTCCGGCAAGCCCTGGCTGCCGTTGGCCGTGGAGCACGAGGGGCTCTCGGCCCAGGCCCAGGAAGCCGACCCCGGCTCCACCCTGGCTCTCAGCCGCGCCC
Source organism: Phenylobacterium sp. (assembly GCA_036279815.1). GTDB lineage: Bacteria > Pseudomonadota > Alphaproteobacteria > Caulobacterales > Caulobacteraceae > Phenylobacterium. The sequence continues at coordinate 3,483 of DASUIJ010000011.1, forward strand.
TGATCGCCCAGCGCAAGGCCTCGGCGGCCCTGACCCGCGGCGACCTGGAGCTGATCGACGCGCCGGAACCGATCCTGGCCTTCTTCCGCGAGGAGGGGACGGAGCGCATCGCCTGCGTCTTCAACATGAGCGCCGAGCGCCACGTGTTCGGCGACGAACGCCTGGCCGGCGGCGAGGTGCTGGCGGCGGGTCCCGGCGAGGCGAGGCTCGACGGCGGCGCGCTGCACCTGGGGCCCTATGCGGCGCGGTTCGTGCGGGTGGGGTAGCGGCGAAGGCCGAGGCGCGGACCTCCGGGTCACCTCGGCGCGAAGGGCGGGGCGGCCGGGCGTTCAGCTGTAGCGGACAGCCCCGCAGAGGCATCCCCCAGGCTGTGGCAGTGGCACGGTGGTGATGTCGAGCCGCTCTTCAGCGCGCCCGCGCGTCGGGCGGCCGGCCCAGGCTAAAGGCATAACCTCCAGTGCCCGCAATGGGTCGGGATGACGGGGCGCGGGCTACGCGCCGGGCGCGTAGGCGCTGAACCGCGCGGCGTTGGCTTCGAGCGGGAGGTCGAGGCCGTTCGAGATGTAGGCGACCGTGCGGTAGAAACCCGCGAGCAGCAGGATCTCGAGCACCTGGGCCTCGTCGAAATGGCCGCGAAGGGTGTCGTACTCTTCCGAGGTGAGGGTCGCGCGGTCGTGCAGGGCGTCGATCGTGGCGACCAGCGCCGCCTCGCCGGGGCTCCATCGGTCCGGCTGCGCGGGGTATTCGAGGGTGGCGGCGATATCCGCGTCGGAAAGCCTGGCGGCCTTGGCGAATGCGGTGACGTGCACCCCCCACTCATATTCGCATCCCGCCCGGGCGCAGGTTCGATCGATGACAATCTCCCGCTCCCGCAGGCTGAGCAGACGTCCGTCCAGCAGCGATCCGGCGCGGAACTTGCGCCAGGCGCGCTCATGGCGGGCCAGGGTGGTGAACAGGACGAGCGGCGCCGCGCCGGGCGGCATGATCTGGTCGAAGTGCGCCTGGATCTCGGCCGGATAGGGCGGTTGGAGGGGGACGATTCTGGGCATATGAGTCTTCTCGCTGCTACTTTTCCCGTAGCGAGCAAGTTGCTACTAAATACGTAGCGTACGCAAGAGGCTCGAATGGGCGACGACAGGACCCCGGCGCCACGGGTGCGCGACCGCCGGCCGATCATGGCGCTGCTGGAGCTGCTGGGCCGCCGCTGGGCCCTGCGCATCCTATGGGAGCTGCGAGACGAGCCGCTGACCTCGCGGGCGCTCAGGACCGCGGCGGGGGATATCTCGCCGACCGTGCTGCAGGCGCGGGTGAACGAGCTGCGCGAGGCGAAGATCCTGGCGCTGGGCGGCGGCGGCTATCAGCTGACCCCCCTCGGCCACGAGCTCCTGGAAGCCTTCCTGCCCCTGTACGGCTTCGCGGACCGGTGGGCGCGCGAGTTGGCCGGACCGGACCAGGCCTAGGACCGTCCCGGCGAGGGCGCGATTTGCGCCCGCTCAATTGATCCCTGGGCCCAAGCCGATACAACAGCTCCATGGCTGACGGCGAGATCAAGACATCCAAAGCCCCCGGGGCGGACGCGAAGTTCGGCCGCGGCTACCTGTACGACATCTGGTACTTCGCGGCGCTGTCCGGCGACCTGAAGCCCGGCAAGCTGCAGCGCTACGAGATCCTGGGCGAGCCGGTCCTGCTGGGCCGCGACCGCAAGGGCTCCGTCTACGCGCTGAAGGACATCTGCCCGCACCGCGCCGCGCCGCTCTCTGCCGGCAAGCTCGTGCAGGAGGCCGACGGCGCTCCCGCGGTCGAGTGCCCCTATCACGGCTGGCGTTTCGGGACCGACGGCGTCTGCACCGCCGTGCCGTCGCTGGTGGCCGACCAGGCGATGGACATCGGCAAGATCCGGGTGCGCCGCTATCCGGCCGCCGAGAGCCAGGGGATGGTCTGGGTGTGGGTCTCGTCCGACCCGCGCTTCTCGGGCGAGGCTCCGGAGCCGCCGCCGAGGTTCGACGGCGTGGTCGGCGGGGCGCCGAAGTTCGTCGACCGCATGGATTTCGACGCCCATATCGACCACGCCTGCGTCGGCCTGATGGACCCGACCCATGCGCCGTACGTCCACGGACAATGGTGGTCGCGCAAGGCCAGGGGCCAGCACGACAAGGCCAAGGTCTTCGAGCCGGCCGAGCGGGGCTTCGTCATGACCCGCCACCCGCCGTCGAAGAGCAATCGCCTCTACCGGCTGCTGGGCGGCGATCCGCAGACCGAGATCACCTTCCGCATTCCGGGCCTTAGGTGGGAACATGTGCTGGTGGGCCGGCGCCAGGTGCTGGCGCTGACCTGCCTGACGCCGGCGAACGAGACCAGGACCCGGATCACCCAGATCGTCTGGACCGACCACTGGGTGGCGACCCTGCTGCGGCCCTGGTTCAAGCGGATGATCCGCGTGTTCCTGCACCAGGACGGCGACATGGTGAACCTGCAGAACCAGGGTCTGAAATACGACCCGTCCCTGTTGTGGATCGACGACGCCGACAGGCAGGCCAAGTGGTACCAACAGCTCAAGCGCGAATGGACGGCCAGCCGTCGCGAGGGCCGCGCCTTCGCCAACCCTGTGGAAGCCGCCACCCTGAGGTGGCGCAGCTAGCGGATCAGGAGGTCGCCGCCTTGGTCGGCTTTTCCGGAAAGAGCTTCAGGTCGTCGATGCCGATCGCGGCGAAGCCGCGGGTCGAGTCCCAGTCCAGGCGGCCGCCGAGGGCGGTGACCGTGGAGACCGGCTCCAGCTTGCGGAAGTCCATCCGCGACAGGGCCGCGTGGGGCAGCTTCACGTAGAGCACGGGATACTGCTCGTCCTGGCTGGCCCGGGCGCCGGACTGGGGCAGATGGCAACGGGTGACCACCTCGACGGCGTCGACGCCGATCGAGGCCAGCACTTCGAGACCGACCCGCAGGCTCACGGAGCAGACGTTCGACAGGTGCAGTTCGTGGATATTGCCCTCGGCCAGGGGCGCGTAGGCGACCCCGCCGGAAGGCTGAACCATGCAGGTCTCGTCGGGCATGGCGTCGTATTCCAGCCCGTCGATGAAGACGATGAACCGGCCGGGCGAGGCCTGCATCACGGCGAAACCCTCGAGCGCGGCGCCGATCGCCTCGCGATCGATGTTCGCCTTCAGCGTGATTTCGATGGCGCCCAGGTCCAGGGCCAGCACGCCGGCGGCGGCGTTGACGTCGGTGTTGTGCGCCTCGGCGGCCCTCCTGGCCTTGTCGTAGGCGAGCTGATCGGCCTTGGCGCCGGCGAGCACCCGCTCGGCCAGCTCCCGGCGGCGGTCCTTGCCCAGGCCGAACAGGGAATCGATCATCCCCGGCTCGTAGCGGGCCAGCGCCTTGCGGGCGGCCATCTCCCGGGCGTTCGACCGCGGGGCGGCCTCGACCAGGCCGCGCTGGGCGATCTCGGTCCAATCCTTGCGCTCGTACTTCACGCAGTGGCAGCGGGTGAGGCGTTCGATCAGGGCGTCCTGGCGGGCGACGGCATCGGCGGCGACCTCGGGACGCTTGGCCCGCTGTACGGCGCGTTCCTTGCGCTCGCGCTCGCGGATGACGCGCTTGGTCGCCCGGTCGATCCGGTTCATGGTGGGAATAATGGTCTTGGCCATGTCCTGACCGGACATATTCTCGTCTCTCCGCGACCCGCAGCCGCTTCGCACCCATTCTGAGTACGTATTTTAGGTAACCCTGTTTTTCTGACTGAGCCGTTAAAAACATGCCGACCTTCGCCTCCGACGGCCTCGAACTGGCCTTTGACGACATCGCGCCCGCCGGCGGACACGAACGAACGATCGTCCTGGTCCACGGCTTCGCCTCCAACCGCCAGGAGGGCTGGCGACGGACCGGCTGGTATCAGGCGTTCGAGCGCCGGAGGATCCGCTGCGTGGCGCTCGACCAGCGCGGACACGGCGAAAGCGCCAAGCCGCACGACCCCGAGGCCTATCTGCGCAGCAGGATGGCCGGCGACGTGATCGCCCTGCTCGACCATCTGGGCCTCGGCCAGGTGGACCTGTTCGGCTATTCGATGGGCGCGCGCACGGCCCTGGCGACCGCCCTGGCCGAGCCCGGCCGCATCTCCAACCTGATCCTGGGCGGCGTGGGCGGCGCCATGATCGGCGAGCGCGCGCTTCCCGCCGGCAACCCGATGGCCGCCGCCATGCTGGCCGAAGACCCGGCGACCATCACCGAGCCCATGCTCCAGAGCTTCCGGCATTTCGCCGACGAGCAGGGCGAGGACCGACAGGCCCTGGCCGCCTGCACGGGGGCCGTCAACCCGCCCTTCGATCGCGACGCCATGGCCGCCCTGCAGGCGCCCGTGCTGGTGGTGACGGGCCAGAGGGACACCGGCGCCGGGGACCCGGAGGAGCTGGCCGCCGCCTTCGCCTACGGCCAGGCCAAGGTGGTGCCGGGCTGCGACCACTTCTCGGCCATCCCCCACGGCCTGACCAAGGCCGCGGTGTTCGATTTCCTGGACGGTGTCGAGGACGATCCCTGGGGGCGTTAGCCCCCGCGCGGCTCAGTCCTGCGGACCCATGTTGTAGGCGCCGCCCTTTTCCAGCGCCTTGCGATAGGCCGGACGGGCCTGGAAGCGCTTCACCCAGGCGGCGATGTTCGGATACTGCGGCAACCGGCCGAAGGCGCCCACGACCTCGCCCACGAAGCTCATCTGCACGTCGGCGCCCGAGAACTCGCCCATCAGCCAGTCCTTGCCGGCCAGGGAGGCCTCCACATAGCCCATGTGGTTGGCGATCTCGCTTTCCAGGCGCGGGTGCAGCGGCGCGCCGGCCTCGCCCAGGCGGCCGACATACATGAACAGCATCAGCGGCAGCATCGCCGAACCCTCGGAGTAGTGCAGCCACTGCTGGTAGACGTCGTAGTCCGCCGTGGCCGGATCGGGCTGCAGCCGTCCGCCGCCATGACGGCGGATGATGTAGTCGACGATGGCGCCCGACTCGATGATCGTCCGGTCGCCGTCTGTGACCACCGGCGACTTGCCCAGGGGATGGATCGCCTTCAGCTCCGGCGGGGCCAGCCGGGTGGTCGCGTCGCGGGCGTAGTTCTTGATCTCGTAGGGGATCTTCAGCTCCTCCAGGAGCCAGAGGATGCGCTGCGAGCGCGAGTCGTTGAGGTGGTGGACGACGATCATGGCGGGCTCCCTGTGTGCTGAAGGCGTATCGGCCGAGGTGACGCGCGGCAAGCTTCCCCTATAGTCCCGCCGCATGCGTGACGACCTGATCCTGCCCGACCTTCCCCGAAAGCTCTACGACGCCGCCGCCAGATCCGACGCCATGGTGGACGAGGCCAGGTCCCGGGTGGCCGAGCGTGTGGTGCGCGACGGACGCCTCGACCGCGCCGCCCTGGACGCCGAGCAGCACGTCTCCCACGGCCTGGCCTGGGCCGCCGCCTACGCCGAGACCCTGCGCCAGACCGCCGCCTGGGCCGCCCAGCTGGAGGCCGAGGGCCGCCTGGGCGAGGCCGAGGCCCTGCCCGCACAGCTCCTCGCCTTCGAATATCTGAGCCAGCTTTCCGGCGGGATCCCGATGAACCAGGCCGAGGTGTTCCGGCCCGGCGACCTCGGCCTCGACGCCTCGCGGCTGGACGGGGCGATCGCCGACTTTCGCCCGGGCGCCGGTCAGGCGGTCAAGGCGCGGATCGTCGAGCTGCTGGAGGCCGCCCGCGGCCGTCCGTCGCTGGAGGCCAGCGGCCTGGACGAGACCCTGGACCTGGTGCGCGAGCAGTTCTGCGCCTTCGCCGCCGAGAAGATCGCGCCGTTCGCCCACGGCTGGCACCTTCGCGACGAACTGATCCCCCTGGAGCTGCTGCAGGAGCTTGCGGACCTTGGGGTGTTCGGGCTGACCATGCCGGAAGCCTATGGCGGCTCGGGCATGGGCAAGACCGCCATGTGCGTGGTCTCCGAGGCCCTGTCCCGGGGCTGGATCGGAACCGGATCCCTCGGCACCCGGTCGGAGATCGCCGCGGAACTGATCCTGGCGCACGGCACCGAGGACCAGAAGGATCGCTTCCTTCCGGCGATCGCCTCGGGCGCGATCATACCCACCGCCGTTTTCACCGAGCCTGAATCCGGATCGGACCTGGGCTCCCTGCGCAGCCGCGCCGTTCGGGACGGCGAGGTCTGGCGGGTGACGGGCGCCAAGACCTGGATCACCCACGCCGCCCGGGCCGACCTGATGACCCTGCTGGTCCGCACCGACCCGGCGTCGAAGGATCATCGGGGCCTGTCGATGTTCCTGGCGGAGAAGCCGCGCGGAACGGTGGCCGACCCCTTCCCCGCCCCCGGAATGAGCGGCGGCGAGATCGGGGTGATCGGCTATCGCGGGATGAAGGAATACGAGATCGCCTTCGACGGCTTCGAGGCGCCCCACGCGAACCTGCTGGGCGGTCGCACCGGCCAGGGCTTCGCCCAGCTGATGGCCACCTTCGAGAGCGCCCGGATCCAGACGGCGGCCCGCGCCATCGGGGTTGGCCAGGCGGCCCTGGACATCGCCCTGGACTACGCCCTGCAGCGCCGCCAGTTCGGCCAGCCGATTTCCGACTTTCCCCGCGTGGCCAACAAGCTGGCCATGATGGCGGCGGAGCTGCTGGGCGCGCGCCGCCTGGCCTGGTTCGCGGCCCGGGCCAAGGACGAGGGCCGCCGCTGCGACCTGGAGGCCGGTATGGCCAAGCTGGTCGCCGCCCGGATCGCCTGGGCCTGCGCCGACAACGCCGTGCAGATCCACGGGGGAACCGGGTTCGCGATGGAGCAGCCGGTCAGCCGCCTGCTGGCCGACGCCCGCATCCTCAACATCTTCGAAGGCGCCGGCGAGATCCAGGCCCAGGTGATCGCCCGACGCCTGCTGGAGGGCGGAAACTAGGCCGCGGGGGGCCGCGGACGGAATCCTTCGGCGATAAGGCCGATCTGGCGGTCGAACACGGCGCTCAGGGTGGCGGCGTCGGCGTTTTCCCAGGCCGCCAGGCGATAGGTCCAGGCATAGATCGCCATCAGGGCGTCGATGATCAGCTCCAGGTCCATGGCCGGGTCCACGTCGCCGCGGGCCACGCCGTCGGTCAGGCAGTCGCGCACGATCTGGC
>DASUIJ010000012.1:0-6161 GCA_036279815.1 Phenylobacterium sp.
AGGGCCGTATGGGTCAGGCTCATGACGGAAAAGCCCAGGGCGTAGTCCCCGAACTGGGCCGGGCTGAGCAGGCGCGTGAAGGTGACGATCGTGAGCAAGCCCACGAGCCCTTGCACCACATTGACCGGCAGATAGCCGACCACCCCTCGCCAGAACATCGCGTCTTCGCCTCGAACTTGCGGGCGGAGAATGCGCCGCGACCGGTTGCGAACCCCTGAACGCCGCCCCTAGCGGACGGCTTCGGAATCCCCGAGCAGGCAGGGGATCGTCACCAGCATGATCCACAGGTCGAGCCAGAAGGACTGGCGCTGGATGTATTCCACGTCGAGCGCCACCCGGCGCTGGACCAGTTCCGGCGTGTCCACCGGCCCGCGGGAGCCGTGGATGGCGGCCCATCCGGTCATGCCGGGCTTCATGCGGTGACGGTGAGCGTACTCCGCCACCAGCCGGGCGCTCTCGACATCCCCCGTCATCATGCCGATGGCGTGCGGACGCGGCCCGACCAGCGACATCTGGCCGGTGAGCACGTTGAAGATCTGCGGCAGTTCATCCAGCGAGGTGCGCCGGATGATCCGTCCCACCCGGGTGACGCGGTCGTCGTTGGCGCTGATCTGGCGGGTGGCGCGGGCGTCGGCGCTCTCCACCTTCATCGAGCGGAACTTCCAGACCACGATCTCCTCGTTGTTGAAGCCGTGGCGGCGCTGGCGGAACAGGGCGGGGCCGGGGCTGTCCATGCGGATCGCGATGGCCACCACGACCATGATCGGCAGGGCGAAGAGCAGGGCCAGGGTTCCGACAACCACGTCCTGGGCCCGCTTGATCAGGGCTCGGACCTCATTGGCCGGCGGGCCGGAGATGAGCGCCAGGGGGACGTCGGCGATGCGGCCGATGGCGGCGGCTTCGTCGGCGGCGTCCTCGCCGTCGAGCAGCAGGGTGATCTCGTTGGGCAGGACCCGCAGGCGCTCGATCAGTTCGGCGACCCGCACCCGCGCGGCAGACGGCACCGAGATGACGATGCGGTCGACGAAGGGCATGATCCGGTGGTCGAGAAGCGCCTGGGTGCCGCCCAGGACCGGCACGCCGGCGATGCTGCGCGGGCTGCGGGCGGCGCGGTCGTCGAACATGCCGAGGATGTTGGCCTCGCGGCTCTTCAGCATGGCGGCGATCAGCCGTTCGGCCGAGCCGGTGGCGCCAACCACCACGATGTTGGGGGTCAGTCGCCCGCTGGCCCGCCAATGCCGGACAAGCAGCCACCAGGCGGCGTGCAGGCCGGTGACCAGGGCCCAGGCGGTCGGCGCCCAGACCTGCATGACCGGAGTGAGCAGCGCCGGCGGCGCCACCGCCAGCAGGGCCAGGGCGGCGACAGACGCGCCCATGGCGAAGGCCGTCCACACGACGGCCAGGTGCCGCAGGAGGCCCCGCCGGGCGGAGAAGGCGTAGGTGTTGAACAGGGAAAGCGCCGCCATGACGGCCAGGGCGCCGGCGGCCGAAACGGTCAGGCTGTGGGGCGCGCCGCCGGTCTGGGCGTAGACCGCCAGGCCGCCGCCGATCAGCGCCAGGCCGTCGCCGCCCTGAAACAGCCGCGTGACCAGCCGGCCGGCCAGGCGCAGGCGGGTGGGGGCCAGGATTTTCGGGCGAAGGGGCCCGCGCCGGTCGGAGCCGTTCTCGCGTGCGACGCGGCGACAGCCGCTGGGCGGCGTGACGCCCGCGGGGGCTTCCAGCGTCGGAACTTCATCGAAAGGCATGAACGGCGCGAACTCGGATTGTTGATCCGTTCATTCTGGCCCAGCGCCTCTGATCGCCCGGTTAACGACGCCGCGGGGTCTGGAGCGCCGAGCCGACGGCCATCCCGGGCCGGCGCAGGTCGTCCCCGACATGGCGTCGAAGCTGCGAGACCGTTGCTCTGGACGCCCGGTTTCGTCTATGGAGAGCGTCCCTTGGGAACGTGGCGGGACCGCCGGACGAAAGTCTGGTCCAGCCAAACCTCGGGTGGGGAGAAAACCCCAATTAAATCAATGGTGACGTGGCCGAGTGGCTGAAGGCAACGGTTTGCTAAATCGTCATACGTGAAAGCGTATCCAGGGTTCGAATCCCTGCGTCACCGCCATTTCCTTTCCCGTATCTGCAGTCTGGCCATCCGCGAGGGCGGTCACTGTGCATGCCGCGTCAGATTGTCGGCGCCGCCGATACGCCCTGGCCAGATCCTACTTCTTCACGCAGAGCCAGCGCGCCCGGTGGAAATTCTCGAAGTTGTCGACCCAGCCGGTCACCTTCGGCGACACCAGGTTGCGGTTCACCACGAAGAACAGCGGGATCATGGCCTCGTCGTTGAGCATGACCTGCTCGGCCTCGGCCAGGATCTCGGCCCGGCGGGCGGCGTCGGGCTCGCGGTCCGCCGCGACCAGCAGGGCGTCATAGGTGGGGTTCTTGTAGTCGCCATAGTTCTGGCCGCCGGTGTCGGACTTCATCAGGCCCAGGAACGTCGTGGCGTCGTTGAAGTCGGCGAACCAGTTCATGATGCCGATGCCGAAGTCACGGTTGCGATAGGCGGCGAAGGCGATCTGGCTCTCGTTCTGCACCACCTTGGCCTCCACCCCGATGGAGGCCCAGTCCGCCTGCACGGCCTGGCTGATCAGCATGCTGTCGGGGCTGTTGGGCGCCTTGATCTCGAACTTCAGCGGCCGCCCGGGACCGTAGCCGGCCTCGGCGAGTAGACGCCGCGCATCGGCCTGGCGCTGGGCCAGGGACTGCTTCGCCCAGTAGGTGCGGGGGCCCTGCTGGTAGTTCGCCGTGCCGGGCGGGACGAAGGCGTAGGCCGGGATCTGGCCGGCCCGAAGCAGCTTGTTGGTGATGAAGTCGCGATCGACCGATTCCGACAACGCACGGCGGACGCGGATGTCCTTGAAGGCCGCCACGTCACGGGTGTTGAACGACATGTAGCCGGTGGCCAGGGAAACGTGGGTCCGGACGGTCTGCGGCATCTCCTGGCGCAGCCGCCCGATCCGGTTCGACTGGAAGCTGGTGTTGATGTCCAGTTCGCCGCGGGCCACCCGCCGCTCGGCCATCACCGCGTCGGAGGTCGGGTAGAAGTCGATGCGATCGACGCACACCTTGTCGGCCTCGAAGAACAGCGGGTTCTTCTCGACGCGGATATAGTCTCCCAGCCGCCAGCTCACGAGCTTGTACGGTCCGTTGCCGACGAAGTGGCCGGGCGCCACCCACGCGTCGCCCCACTTTTCGACCACATGCTTGGGCACCGGGAAGAAGCTCTGATGCTTGGCGATTTCCAGCAGGTAGGGCGCCGGGTGATCCAGGGTGAGCTGCAGGGTGCGGGCGTCCAGCGCCTTGGCGCCGAGGGCCTCCGGCGGAGCCTTGCCCTCGTTCACCGCCTGGCCGTTCTTCAGGATGTAGACCAGATAGGCATAGATCGAGGCCGTGTCGGGATTGAGAATCCGCCGGTAGGCGTAGACGAAGTCGTCGGCGGTCACCGGAACCCCGTCGGACCACTTGGCGTCGCGCAGGTGGAAGGTCCAGACCAGGCCGTCGGGGCTGGTCTCCCAGGAGGTGGCCATCCCGGGAACAGGACTGGCGTCCGGCGCGTCGCTGGTCAGGCCCATGATCAGGTCGCCGATGATCGTGAATTCGTCCAGCAGGTTCGACTTCTGCGGATCGAGGGTCGCGGCCTCGGAATTGTTGCCGTATTCCAGGCAGACCTTCCCCGCCGGACAGGCGTGGCGGGTGACCTTGGCCTGGCAGCCGCCAATAAGCGCGGCGAGGGCGAGGGTGAGCAAGAGGCTGGAACGACGCACGTTTTCTGATGACTCGCGGACGACGGAAACCTAGCCGTCGCACTCCGCAGGCGGGCTGTCGATGGAAAGATCGGGGAGGGGGCGCCGTGGCGATCGAAGAGCGACGATTCCGTTTCGAGGGCGCCGATGGAACCTCCATCGCCGGCTATCGATGGAGCGCGGCGGGCGTGGCGCCTCGCGCGATCCTGCAGGTTGCCCACGGCATGGCCGAGCACGCCCTGCGCTATCCGGAGCCTCTCGAGCCCTTGATGGCCCAGGGCTGGGTGATCTACGCGGACGACCATCGCGGCCATGGCGCGACGGCGCCCTCGGCCGCGGCGCTTGGCGATTTCGGAACCGACGGCGCCGAGGCGGTGGTCGACGACCTGTTCCGCCTCACAGGGCTGGCGCGGGCGGAGCATCCGGGACTGCCGCTGATCCTGCTGGGCCACAGCCTGGGATCGTTCTTCGCCCAGGCCTATGTGTTCGATCACGGCGAGGCGATCGACGGCCTGGTCCTTTCGGGCACGGCGGCGTTCGGGGACCGCAGCGCCACGCCCCGGCCCGGCGGGCCCAACGCGGCCATCCCCAATCCCCGCACGGACTATGACTGGCTGTCCCGCGACGAGGCCGAGGTCGACGCCTATATCGCCGACCCGCTCTGCGGGTTCGCGCGCCAGGCCAGCGCCGCCGAGAGTTTCGCCCGCGTGTCCCGCCGGCTGACCGATCCGGCCGAGATCGCCAGGATCCCCAGGCGGCTGCCGATCTATGTGTTCGTCGGCGACAAGGATCCGATCAACCGGGAGCTGGAGCTGCTGCATCCCCTCGTGGACCGCTACCGGGCCGCCGGCCTGGATCGCCTGACCGTCAAGATCTATCCGGGCGGCCGGCACGAGATGCTGAACGAAACCAATCGCGGCGAGGTGGTCGCCGACCTCCTGGACTGGCTGGAGAGCGTCGTCTGAGCGGCCGGCGGACCGACCCCCTGCGAGCGAGACAAATCGCCGCCGGGTCGAGTGATTGAGGCGGCGGTGAGTCCGGGCTAGCTTCGTTTGGCCTTGGGGGGCTGAATGGCGCCGAAAACCGACAAAGAGGGCCGAGAGGTCTCTATCGAATCCAGGCTGAAGGGCATGTTCCGAGCGCTGGCGCGCCGTCCCGTGCCCGACTCGATCCGTTCGGTGGTCGATCAGCTGGACGTCGACGCGCCGCCCTCGAAAGCCAAGCAGCGTAAGGGCTAGGCCCGGACGACGGCCGGGACGGGCCGGCGCGCGCGGCGCAGCATGGCCCCGCTGGCGCCGAACCCTACGATCATCATCAGCCAGGTCGCGGGCTCGGGGACCGCCGCCTGCAGCGACTCGCCGCCGATGACCTGCGGCCCGAACCCGCCGCCGCCGCCGCCGCTGCCGTAGTTGGTGTAGAAGTTGCGCGCGCCGATGTAGCCGTTGGACATCACCAACCGGCGGATGTCCGCCGTGCCGCGGCTGAAGCCGTAGTAGCCGGTCTCCAGCAGGTCGACGTCGCCGTCGGAAAGCTGGAAGGTCTCCAGCAGCTGGTCGGAGCTGTCGAAGATCGAGATGAAGATCGGTTGGCCGTCGGAATATCCCGTCGCCCAGTTAATCTCGGCCAGGACCGAGGCCACCGGCGTCGCGAATTCGAAGGTCATGGCGCCTTCGGCGGTGTTGAGCCCGGCCATGGGGTCCCCGCCTGCAGCCCAGTAGGGATTTTGGCCAAAGCCGTAGCCGCCCACGTAGCCGATCACGCTGCCCTCATGGGTCGAACTGAAGGTGACGCCGTCGCCGAACGTAACCGGGCCGTCCGTGAAGGGTTGGACCTGCTCGTCCATCGCGCGCACGTCGCCCCAGCCTTGCAGCAGCGCCTTGCTGGTGTCGGCCGGCAGGAAGATCACGCTGGCCGCGGCCGACTGCGAAATGACGGCGAGCGCGCCGGCGATGATGAGCCCCAAGAATTTCATGAGCCTGTCCCCTTTTGAGAAGCCTTGGGGACGGCTCCGCAAGTCGCGTACCAGGCGAGCTCGGAAACGGGGAGATCGGCGGCGTCGGGCTTGAAGTCGGGCCGCAGCCCGACTTCAAGGACCCTGCCGTCCTGACCCGCGCCGCTTCAGAGGATGAAGTCGGGCGGTGTGAGGGAGACTCCGATCGTTCCGAACGCCTGGTCGAGATCCCCGTCGGTGACCGCGACATTGAAGCTCATGCTGACGGGGCTCCCGGCGTCGAACTGCTCGATGCGGACGCCGGAGATGTCGAAGCCCTGGTTCCCGGTCCCGGCGTTCTCGGCGAGGATCCGCTGGAACCCGTCGGCGGTCGAGGCGAGCACGGTGTAGCCGTCGCCAAGGTTGTGGACATCGACGAAGTT
>DASUIJ010000013.1:0-2093 GCA_036279815.1 Phenylobacterium sp.
AAGCTGGTCGCATCGCCGCCGCCTGGCATGACCATCGCGATGATCTGCACGGCCAGCAGCACGGTGACGAAGACCAGCACCGGCCACAGGGACAAGCCCTGCCGTCCACGGTTCCAGGCCCAGGCCGCCGCGGCCATGCCCAGCAGGCCGATCTCCACCGCCTGCTCGGGGACCGGATAGTTCCAGAGACCCAGGCCGACCTTGGCGCCGCCGAACCACAGCTCCAGGTCCGGACGGTGAACCAGCAGGTCGAGCAGCCAGTGCGAGAAGACCGTCAGGGCGATGGCCACCGCCGCGCCCCATGGCAGCCGCGCGGCCCGGGCCAGGACCAGCCCGGCCAGCGACCAGAGGACCACCGCCGGCAGGCTATGGGTGAAGGGCATGTGGTAGAGGTCGAGCGCGCTGCCTGGCAGGCTCGGATCGATCCGCACCTTCTCGACGCCGGCCATCACCAGCGCGCCCCAGCCGATATCGATGGCCTGCGCCGCGACGACATAGGTCCACAGCGGGGCGCGGGGCTCGATGGCCTTTGCGGCGAGCGAGGCGGCGTAGTGACCGACGAACATGGGGGCGCGGCTCCAGATGACGACCGCGCCACAGTCGAGCTAGCGGGCCGATCCGGCAACCTCCGGTTTTCGAACCCCAGCCATTCGAAAACGCCTAGCCGAGGAACTCCAGGATCGCGCCGACGAACTGCGGCGCGGCGACGACGCTGCGATGGTCGCCCGGCGCGAAGCGCACCTGGGCCCCGGAGATCGCACCAGCCAGCCGCTCGGGCCGCGCAGCCAGCGGATCATTGTCGCCGGCCAGCACCAGGGCGGGGACCTTGATATCCTCCAGTGGAATGCGGCTGGCGTGGACCACCTGGGCCTGGGCGGCCAGCGCCTTGCGGTCGGCGCCGGTGGCGTCGGCCAGCTGGCGGAAGCCGCGCGCCGAGGGCGGGACATCCGCTGGATCGTCGGCCAGCAGCGCCTTGACGATATCGAGGTTGCTCACGACGCGGGTGTCGACTCCGCCCTGGGCTAGGATGCCGTCGCCGACGCCCCCGATCACCAACCGCCGCAGCCGCGGCTCACGTGTGGCGCAGATCAGCGAGACGATCGCCCCCATGGAGTAGCCGACCAGGTCGACCTGAGAGAGCCCCAGCCGGTCGAACAGTTCGGAGAGGTCCTTCGCCATCCGATCCTCGCCGTAGAAGGCCGGGTCGTGCGGCTTGTCGGACTCGCCGTGGCCGCGGGCGTCGATGGCGATCACCCGCCGGCCGGCATCGGTCAGCGCCTTGACCACGCCCGCGCCCACCCAGTTCAGCTTGGCGTGGGCGCCGAAGCCGTGATGCAGCACCACCGGCGGCCGCTCGGCGTCGGATCCCCACTCGTGCCAGACGATCCCGATTCCGTCGGACGCCACGAAGCGCTCAGCCATTTCCTCACCCCAGCTCGAAGACTTGCAGGCGCACCCGGTCGGCCGCGCGCTCGCCGGTCGCCACCGCGACCAGCCCGTTGAAATGCGAAAGCCCGGGCGCGGCGGTGCGCAGCCGCACCGCCGTCCGGAAGTAGTAGAGCGACGGGTCGACGCTCTCGCCCCGCGCCAGCGCCGCCAGCACGTCGGGCGGACCATGGCGCACGCCGTCGGAGCGCACCTCGACCGTTCCGTGGCCGTTGATCTCGAGCACATAGTGCGCGGAGATCTCCATCCGCCCGTCCGGCCACAGGGTCTGCCAGTCGCCGCCGCCGGCCAGGACCTCGCCACTGAGCTGGCCAGACACCTCGCCGCCGATGATCGGGATGAAGCGGCGACCATGCTCCGAGGCGTCGATCGAAACTGGCGGCGCGACCAGGACCTCCAGGGTCATCAGCGGACTGAGCGACGGGGTCATGGTTGCGTCTCCTGGGGGCGCAGACCGGTCAGCACCTTGTAGCGGGCGGCGATGGCCTCCAGCTCGCCCGGCGCGAAGACCTGCTCGATGTCGGAAAATCCGTCCGGCGCGCGCTCCTGCGCCAGCTGCATGCATTGCTCGGGCCCATTGCCGCGGTTGGCCGCGACGATGGCCGCGGTCGGCGCCAGGCGGGCCTGTTCGTAGGCCGCGAGCCCGG
>DASUIJ010000014.1:0-2257 GCA_036279815.1 Phenylobacterium sp.
TTGCGCCCGATCACGCCCCACAGGTTCGGGCCGGTCATGTCGGGGCCGCCCTGAACGGTGGTGTGGCAGGACTTGCAGACCAGGAACACCTTCCTGCCGTTCTCGATGTCGCCGGTGTCGTAGGGCGCGGGCAGGTGCTCCACCAGCTCGTGCTTCTCCTTGGCGCTCAGTTCAACCGGAGCCGAGGCCGGAGCGGAGACCGCGTCCTCGGACCCGGTCGCTTTCTCGCTCTTGCCGCAGGACGCCAGGCCGACGCCGGCCAGAAGGGTGACGGCGAGCAGGGTGGCAGGGGAACGCATGGGAATCTCCGGTGTGTGGCGAGAGCGGGCGCAAGCTAGCTCAAGCTTCGTGGGACGCAAGGCGGACGGCCCGGGTCAGCGCGCGCGCCGCTTTTCCCTCTGGATGATCTCGTCCAGCGCCTGGAGGAATCGCGAGCGGTCGTTGCGGTCGAAGGGCTTTGGGCCTCCCATGAAATCGCCGGTGGAGCGAAGCTGTTCCATCAGGGCCCGCTGGGCGATGGCCGAGCCGATGGAATTCTCCGTGAAGGGCTTCCCGTTCGCGCCCAGGGCGTGGCCGCCGGCCTGGAGCACCCGCTCGGCCAGGGGGATGTCGTTGGTGATCGCCACGTCGCCCGGCGCCACATGCTCGGCAATCCAGTCGTCCGCCACGTCCGGGCCGGCGTCGACGATCATCCGCTGGATCAGCGGCGACTGCGGGATCATCATGAAGGCGTTGGAGACCACCCAGGTCTTCAGGCCGTACCGGGCGGCGACCTTGTAGACCTCGTCCTTCACCGGGCAGGCGTCGGCGTCGATGAAGATTTCGATCGGCTTGCGGGCCAAGGCTCTCTCGCGGCGGGGCTGGACGAAGGGACGATGGTGCCGGCTACAGGACTCGAACCCGTGACCTTCGGTTTACAAAACCGCTGCTCTACCAGCTGAGCTAAGCCGGCCCTTTGTTGATGCTGGGCTTTTGTCATCCCGTGCGTGGCGTTCATACGGGCGTCAGGCCTTTGCAGACCGGCCCCCGACCTGTCCTTCCTTAGCCGCTCCGGCGCACCGGCCGCAACCGCTTCCGCGGAGTTCCCGGGGCCCAAGGGGCTTTCGCCCCGGGCCGTCCGCAGGCCCTCGAAGAGGGGGCGGAATCCGCCGGGGGACTTGACGTCGCTCAAGGCGCCGCCCCGCGACGCCCATAGGGTTCGCTCGATCGGAGCCTGCCATGGACGTCCTTGAGGCAATTCACGACCGTCGGGCCGTACGCGACTATCTCGACGAACCGGTGGGGCGCGACCTGATCGCGGCGGTCATCGACTGCGCGGTCTGGGCGCCCAGCGGCATGAACCGCCAGCCCTGGCGGTTCCACGTCCTGGAGGGGCGCGCCGACCTGGCGCAGTGTTCCGAACACGCCAAGGCGCTGATGCTGGAGCAGGCGAAGACCCGTCCTGAGCTGGCCGCCGTGCGCGGCATGCTGGAACAGCCGCAGTTCAACATCTTCTACAACGCGCCCGCCCTGATCGTGGTCTGCGCGACCACCGACGACGAGATGGCGGCCAAGGACTGCTGCCTGGCGGCGCAGAATCTCATGCTCTCGGCCCATGCCCACGGGCTCGGGACCTGCTGGATCGGGTTCTCCGAGGCGTGGCTGAACAGCCCGGACGGCCGGACCCGGCTGGGCATGGAAGAGGGAACCCGGGCGGTGGCGCCGATCATCATCGGCCGCCCCGCGGCCCGCCCCGGTCCGCCGGACCGGCGGGTCCCCGATATCCGCTACGTGACCACGGGGCCGGCTTCCGGCTGAGACCTAGGGCTGGAGGCGCCGCCATGCCATTTCGGAACCGAACGGAAGCCGGACGACGTCTCGCGGACGCGCTGACGCATTACCGAGGACAGGACGTCGTCATTCTGGCCCTGCCGAGGGGCGGGGCGCCGGTGGCCGCCGAGGTCGCCGAGGCGCTCGGGGCGCCGCTCGACCTGGTGCTGGTCCGCAAGATCGGCGCGCCGTTCCACGAGGAGCTCGCCATGGGCGCCGTCGCCGACGGGGGCCAGCCGCTGACGATCCGCAACGAGGACATCATTCGCATGCTCGGGATCAGCGACGAGACCTTCGACGCCGTTCGCGACCGGCAGCTGGAGGAGATCGAGCGCCGGCGCAGCGCCTATGTCAGCGGCCGCCCCAGGGTCGACGTCGAGGGCCGGGTGGCGATCGTCATCGACGACGGCGTGGCCACCGGGGCCACGACTCTGGCGGCGCTCCGCTC
>DASUIJ010000015.1:0-5595 GCA_036279815.1 Phenylobacterium sp.
CGCCGAGCCGCCGGTCGCGACCCGCCCTGCGGAGCCCGCCGCCCAGCTGGAGACGGCTTTCGATCAGGCGCGCCGCATGACCGTGCCGGTCTCCATTGATGGCCACGGCCCCTTCCAGTTCGTCGTGGACACCGGGGCCAACCGTTCGGTGGTCAGCGCCGAGATCGCCACGCGGCTGAAGCTGACCGAGGCCGGGCGCGCGCCCGTGCATGGCATCGCCGGGGTCGAACCGGCCACGCTCTACAAGGTTTCGCGGATGCGGGTGGGCTCGGCGTTCTCGTCCCGCCTCGAGCTGCCCAGCCTGCCTGCGGCCAAGCTGGGCGCCGACGGGCTGCTGGGCGTCGACGTGCTGCACAACCGGCGCGTCACCCTCGATTTCGTGTCCAACCGATTTGAGATCGCGACGTCCGCCCGCGGGGCCAGCATCGGCCCGGGCCATGACACCCGCCTGGGCGAATCCGGACCCCAGATCGTGTCCGTCCCGGCCCGCTACCGATTCGGCCAGCTGGTCATTGTCGGCGCCCAGGTGGCCGAAGTGCCCGTCGCGGCCTTCCTGGATTCAGGGTCGCAGATCAGCGTCGGAAACCTGGCGCTGCGTGACGCCGTGCTGCGGCAGCGCCCGGAGCTGGCCGAACGGTTCGTCGAGGTGCCGCTGATCAGCGCGACCGGGCAGGTGGCGCGCGGGGAGCTGGCCCTGCTGCCCTCCCTGCGGCTGGGTACGCTGAAGCTGCAGCGGATGGTGGCGGTGTTCGCCGACCTGCACATCTTCCGCCTGTGGGAGCTGGAGGACCGGCCGTCGATCCTGATCGGCATCGACGTCCTGCGGCAGTTCGAGAATGTCGTCCTCGACTTCGGACGCCGCGAGGTGATCTTCCAGGCGCCGCCGGCGCGGAGCCGGCAGTCCTAGCGGACCGGCGTCGGGGCCAGCACCGTCGCGCCGGCGCCTCGCATGCGGCTTTGCGCCATTTCGTCGAGCAGGCTCTGCGCGCGGGGATCGCCCAGCACCCAGGCGGCTGCGGCCAGGGTCCGCACCGAGGTCGCCGAGACGCCCAGGGCGTGCTGCAGGGCCTCGAACGGCGAGGTCTGGGTATGCATGCGCTTCAGCCGGGGCTCGCCCTTGATGTTGGCCAGGGCCTTGGCCTTGTCGACGGCCTCGTAGAAGCCGCCGATTTCGTCGACCAGCCCCAGCTCCTTGGCCTGGACGCCGGTCCAGACGCGGCCCTTGGCGATTTCCCGCACCCGGGACTCGGGCAGGCCACGGCCGGTGGCCACCCGGGTGATGAAGTTGCCGTAGATCTGGTCCATCCACCGCGCGAAGGCCGCGCGCTCCGCGGGGCTGAAGTCACGGCTGGTCCCGAAGGCGCTGGCGTAGGAGCCGCCGACGCCCAGCTGGCGTACATCGACGCCGAAGCGGGCCAGGGCGCCGCCCAGCACGAACTTGCCGCCGAACACCCCGATGGAGCCGGTCAGGGTGGATGGCTCGGCGACGATGGCCGAGGCTTCCGACGAGATCCAGTAGCCGCCGGAGGCCGCATAGGTGCCCATGGAGACCACCACCGGCTTCCTGGCGGCCTTGGCGGCGCGCACGGCGGCCAGGATCTGTTCGGAGGCGGTGTCCGACCCGCCGGGCGAATTGACGCGCAGGATGATCGCCTTGACGTCCTTGGCCTCGGCCGCGTCGTAGATCGCCTTGGAGATGGTGTCGGAATAGATCGTCGAGCTGCTCGAGAACGGATTGCTCGCGCCGTCCTGGCCGGTGACGATCGGACCCTCGGCCTCGACCACGGCGATGATCGGGCCCGTGGCCGGGTCGTGTTCGCGCGGCGCGCGGACATAGTCGTCGAAGTCCACCAGCTTGGCGCCGGCGCCCGCCTTGGTCAGCAGGGCCTGCTGGGCGTCGCGGACCTGGCCGATCCTGTCCACGAGGTGCAGCTTCGCCGCCTCCTCCGCGAGATAGGGGCCGGCCTCCAGCGTCTTGGTCAGGACCTCGGGGGCCTGCCTGCGGTCGGCGGCGGCGTTGGCCACGGACCCGGCGTAGATGGATCCCATCCACGACAGCTCGGACTCGCGGTGGGCGGCCGTGTAGTCGCTCTGGAGGTAGGTGTTGACCGCGTTCTTGTACTCGTAGCGCTGCTCGTAGTCGGCCTTGACGCCGTACTTGTCGAAGAAGCGCTTGAAGAAGATGTCCTCGTTGGCCAGGCCCGTGGCCTGGAACGAGGCGCCGGGCTGCATCCACAGCTCGTCGGCGGCCGCCCCCAGCATGTAGGTCGAGGTGATCATGCCGGAGGGATAGAGCCCCTGGCTGTGGGCCAGCACCGGCTTGCCGGTCGCCCGGAAGTGCTTGATCGCCAGGCGGATCTCATCGGCCGCCGCCGGTTCGACGCCGCCCTCGGGCAGCCGGATCAGCACGCCGCGGATCCGATCGTCGGACTCGGCGCGGCGCAGGGTCTGGATGACGCTCATCACCGACAGGGACTGGCGGCCGATGGCCGCCAGGGGATTGCTCGGTTCCTGGTCGGTGAGCGGCTGGCGCAGGTCCAGGTTCAGCACCGAATGGGCCGGAGTCGGCTCCGGCTTGGCCGCGCTGGCGGCCATGACCACCAGGACGAAAGGCACGCCCACCAGAAACAGCACGAGGCCCGCAAAGACGCCCGCCGCGGTGATGAGGAACTGTTTCATGGATGGTCCAGGAGACGAGGATCGCCGTATCCCGTGCCCTTACACGCAAATCGGGCGCCGCGACCAGCGGCGGCGGCCACGCGGCGTCGATTTGCGCCGACGCCGCCCCGGGCCTCACATGGATAGGCGGTTCCCAGAGAGCCGCGGCGCATGTGGCGCTACCCGCCTGACCGGCGAATCTCACGAGGCGAATTGGGCGCGGGAAAATCACCCCGCGTTCGCGGGGAAGGAAATGGTCGGAGTGGCAGGATTTGAACCTGCGACCCCCGCGTCCCGAACGCGGTGCTCTACCAGACTGAGCCACACTCCGACTTGGGAGGGCGCCTTATAGAGGACGCGTTTCCCGCCTGCAAGCGACCGCAGAGACGTTGCATCATCCGAAGGGTTACGCTATCTCGACGCCCTCGCGCGGGGGCAACCTCGACGCCGTTCCTGCTGGGGAATGGTGTAATGGTAACACAGCGGTTTTTGGTACCGTCATTCTAGGTTCGAGTCCTAGTTCCCCAGCCAATCTCTCCCAAAGCTCGTCACCGGCTTTTCGCATCCCTCGGGGATCAAGGGTCCGCCCCACATGACCAGGCTCCCGGCGCGCCGCGGGCGGGGCCGCGCCGGGCCGCGGGCGTTCGCGTCAGCCCTAGTGTTCTTCTGCTTCCGGCGCGACCGTCTCGATGTGGCCGTCGGGGTAGACGTAATAGGGGGAATGGCTTGGGCCGATGACGATGGCCTGGGGCTCTTCCGGGTCCCGGAAGCGGAAGATCGTCATCACGCTGCCGGGCGGCGGCTCGTGGCGCGCCTCACTGAGCGATTTCATTGGACTTGACCCCGAGGTGTCCTGCGTCACTTTCGCCCCGTCCGGCAGATCGGCAACCAACATAGGGTTGTTCGACTGCGTCGGGCGCCCGTCAGGAGAGTTCCGTGTTCAGGCCGGGACGAGGTCGAAGGCCACGGTCAGGCGGCCCTCGTCGGTCGTGAACGGCACCGTGCCGTGCCACATGTAGGACGGGAACAGCGCCAGCCGGCCGGGCTTGGGCCGCACGTAGTGGTCGGCGGTCACCGGCGGCTGGGTGCGGATCGGCGGCTGGCCGAATCGCAGCCAGCCCTCGCGGTCCTCGCGGTCGAGGGCGGTTTCCGGCGTCTCCACATAGAAGGCGGAAGACAGCCAGCCCTGGGAGTGGAAGTGGTCCTTGTGGAAGCCGCCGGGCCTGAGCAGCACGGACCAGGCGCCCTCGATCTTGTAGTCGCCGGTGTTGCGGCGGCGGTGGGGGTCGTCGCCCGGGCCCAGGTGCTCCATGTGGCGGCGGATCGGTCCATCGATGGCCGCGAAGAAGGCGCGAAGGGCGGGCTCGTCGGAGCCCGACAGGTTCTGCATGGTCTGAGCGCCGCCGCGCAGGGACTGATTGGACGGATGGCGCTCGTAGACGTGCAGGCGGTGGAGGGTCGCCGACAGGTCGGCCAGATAGGCCTCCAGGCTCGGCCAGCCCTGCGGCGTCTCGATATCGTAGGTGGCGACCAGGCGGTCGTAATCGTTGAGGACCTTATAGAGCGGGTCTCCGGTCAGGCGCGCGGCGGTGGCCGCCCAGCCCAGCAGCGACTGGTCGCCCGGCGAGATCTCCAGGCCGCGGCGGGCCTTGTCGAGGGCGACGTTCGGGCGGCCGGTGGCCAGATAGACGATGGCGAGCTGGTTCAGCACGCCGGGCCTGCGCGGGGCCAGCACCTCGGCGGACCTGGCCAGGCGCTCGGCGTCGGCCAGCAGGCCCTGTTCGATTGCGGCCTGGCAGGCGGCCAGCAGCAACGGCACGTCCTGTGGCATGGCGGCGGCGGCCGCCAGCAGCAGCTCGCAGGCCTTGTCGGCCATGCCGGCGGCCTCCAGCAGCTTGGCCTTGGTGAGCAGGGGCTCTCCCGGAGGGGCGCCGGCGTGGAAGGCGGTGTCCATGGACGCCAGGCCCAGGCTGAGGTCGCCGCGGCGCATCCAGACATAGTTGGCGTATTCGGAGGCCAGCCGGACGTCGGCGGGGGCGCGGCGGCGCGCCTCGACATAGGCCTTCTCGGCGAGGTCGTGCTCGCCCACGCTCATTAGCGCACGGGCGTAGACACCCCAGCTCTGAGGACCGTCGAGGCCGATGCTCATGCCACGTTCGACGGCGGCCCGGGACTCGGCGCCGCGCCCCATGTCGCCCAGGGTGGCGGCCAGGTTGTGCCAGGCGACGGCGCTGCGCGGAAAACGGTCCACGGCCTGGCGGTCGAACGCCAGGGCCTCCTCGTGGCGGTGCAGCACCTTGAGGATCTGGGAATGGGCGGCCAGGGCCCGGTGGGGGGCGCCCGCGGCCTCGGCGGCCCGGGCGGACAGCTTCGCCGCCGCTTCGGGCTTGTCCTGGGCCAGCAGGGCCATGGCGCGGTCGAGATCGCTCGCGAGGGGCGTGGTCATGGGCGTCAGGTGCTGCGAAGCGGGCGCGGGGTCAAGCCGGCCTCAGCGTGAGAAGAATTCATTGCGCGCGGTCATCATGGCGGTGATCCGGTCGCGCTCGGCCTCGGAGAGGCAGGGATTCCAGATGTCGATGATCAGGATGACCCGCAGCGCGTCGGCGTCGTTCCAGGCTTCGTGCTCGATGGTGTCGTCGAACGCCCACGCTTCGCCCATGACCCAGGTCCGGGTCTCGTTGCCCACCCGGAAGCGGGCCGGGCCGGGCAGGATCAGCGGCAGGTGGACCAGCAGGCGGGTGTTAGTCGAGCCCGTGTGCGGCGGGATGTGGGTATGGGCGTCCAGGGCCGAGAACATGGCCGTGGGCGCGAAGCCCGGCTGCCGGGCCAGGGGCAGGCGGTCCAGCAGGGCGGCGGTGCCCGGGCAACGCTCGCAGGCGCCGTCCTGCCGCACGCCGTCCTTCCAGAGGAACAGCGAACTCCAGCGCCGGGAATGGT
>DASUIJ010000016.1:0-7492 GCA_036279815.1 Phenylobacterium sp.
TGGGCAAGGGCTCGGCGGCGTCCCTGCGCAACGGCGGCGCGCGGGTGGTGGTCACCGAGATTGATCCGATCTGCGCCCTGCAGGCGGCCATGGAGGGCTACGAGGTCCAGACCATGGACGACGTGGCGGACAAGGCCGACATCTTCGTCACCGCCACCGGCAACAAGGACGTCCTGACCGTCGACCATATGCGCAGGATGAAGAACAACGCCATCGTCGCCAATATCGGCCACTTCGACTCTGAAATTCAGATCGCCGGCCTGCGCAACTTCAAGTGGGACGAGATCAAGCCCCAGGTCCACCACGTGGAATTCCCGGACGGCAAGAAGATCATCGTCCTGTCGGAGGGCCGCCTGGTGAACCTGGGCAACGCCACGGGCCATCCCAGCTTCGTGATGAGCGCGTCCTTCACCAACCAGACCCTGGCCCAGATCGAGCTGTGGACCAACGGCGCCAGCTACGAGACCAAGGTCTACACCCTGCCCAAGCACCTCGACGAGAAGGTGGCCATGCTCCACCTGGAGAAGCTGGGCGCGAAGCTGACCAAGCTGTCCAAGGAACAGGCCGACTATATCGGCGTGCCCCAGACCGGCCCGTTCAAGCCCGACCATTACCGGTACTAGGTCCCGGCTTCGTCATCCCCGGTTCGGCTTGCCGCCGGCCGGAGGATGACGGTGTTGCCGGTTGTCCCGCTCCTCGCGGGTGGCTAAGCCAGTAACCATGGCGCTCGCGCTCATCCTTTCCAGCCATGTCGCGGCCAGCCGGGTGGGCGGTTCCGCCCAGGTCCTGGCCCTGGCCCAGTTCCGCATCGACGCCATGCTGGCGCCCACCGTGCTCTACGGCCGACACCCCGGCTGGGGACCGCCCGGCGGCGGACCCGTGCCGGCCGAAACCTTCGGCGGCATGCTGGAGGGGGTCGAGGCCAATGGCCTTCACGCCCAGATCGACCTGGTCCTGACGGGCTATTTCGCCTCCGCCGCCCAGGTGACCGCCGCCGTCCGCGCCATCGACGGCGTCCGTGCGGCGCCTCGGGACCGCGGCGCCCGCCGACCCGTCGTCATCGTCGACCCGACTCTCGGCGACGCCCCCAAGGGGCTCTATGTCCCCGCCGAGGTGGCCGAGGCGGTGGTGGACGAGCTCGTGCCCCGCGCCGACATCGTCGCCCCCAATGCCTGGGAGCTGCAGCGCCTGACCGGCGTCGACGTCCGCGACGCGTCCGAGGCCCTGGCGGCCGCGCGCCTGGTGGGCAAGCCGGTCATGGTCTCCTCCGTCGGGCGCGGGGCCGAGATCGGCGCCGTCTACGCCGACAAGGACGAGGCCTGGCTGGCCGCCCATCCGCGCGGCGAGTCCGCGCCCAAGGGCACGGGCGACCTGCTCTCGGCCCTGTTCGCCGCGGCCCTGATCGACGGGCTGACCGGCTCCCACGCCCTGGTCCGCGCGGTCAGCGGCGTGGCCGAGACCATCGCCGCCGCCCAGGGGGCCGCGGAGCTGCCCATCGTCGCCATGGGCCAGAAGCTGAAGGCCGCCTCCCCCCATGTCCGCCTGGAGCGCCTGGCGTGAGCGAGGTCGAGGTCCACGGGGTCTGCCCCGACCGCTACGCCGCCGTCCGCCGCGCCTTCGAGGACAATTTCGCCCGCGGCGAGGAGCTGGGCGCCCGCTTCGCCCTGGTCGAGGCCGGCCAGCTGGTGGTCGACCTGTGGGCCGGCCACGCCGACCGCGCCCGCACCCGGCCCTTCGACGAGACCACCCTGGTCCCGGTCTTCTCCACCACCAAGGCCCTGGCCGCCCTGCTGATCGCCCGTTCGGTGCAGGCGGGGCGCATCGACTACGCCCAGAAGGTCACCGACCTGTGGCCCGAGTTCGGCCAGGCCGGAAAGGCGGACATCACCGTCGAACAGGTGCTCAGCCACCAGGCCGGGCTCTCCGGCTTCCCGGACGAGATGGACCCCGCCCTGTGGTTCGACTGGGACGCCATCTGCGCCCGGCTGGCCGCCATGACGCCGATCTGGCCGCCGGGCACGGCCAGCGGCTACCACCCGATCACCTTCGGCTACCTGGCGGGCGAGATCTTCCGCCGGGCCGAGGGCCGCACCATGGGCCGGGCCCTGCGCGAGGACCTGGCGGTCCCCTTCGATCTCGACCTCTGGATCGGCCTGCCGGATTCCGAGCACGCCCGGGCCAGCGACCTCGTCCGTCCCCGCGCCCTTCCGAACTTCGGCCCGCAGAACGAAGCCACCC
The DNA here is from genome assembly GCA_036279815.1 of Phenylobacterium sp. GTDB lineage: Bacteria > Pseudomonadota > Alphaproteobacteria > Caulobacterales > Caulobacteraceae > Phenylobacterium. The sequence continues at coordinate 2,239 of DASUIJ010000016.1, forward strand.
GAGCGGCGTTCCAGACGCCCTGGTCCTCGCCGGCCGGGCGCGGCCAGGCCGAATGGCGGCGGATCGAGATCCCCTCCGCCAACGGCCACGCCACGGCCCCCGCCCTGGCGCGGCTGTTCGGCGCCCTGGCCAACGACGGCTGGCTGGACGGCGAGGACATCCTGTCGCCGGCCCTGATCGGCGAGATGTCGCGCGAACGCATCCGCGGCCAGGACCTGGTCCTGCCCTTCGAGATGAGCTGGGGCGCGGGGGTCATGCGCAACGAGACGATCAGGGTCTGGGGGCCGGGGGCGCGCACCTTCGGCCATTCCGGCTGGGGCGGATCCTGCGTCTTCGCCGACCCCGAACGCGGCCTGGCCGGCGCCTATGTGATGAACCGGCAGTCCGCCGACCTGATCGGCGATCCCCGCTCGCGCCGCCTCATAGACGCGGCTTACGTCTAAGGCCACGCAGCCTTGCCATCGCCGCTTCGCTGCGCTTGGCCTGTGACCATGATTGCTAGCCCGCCCTCGCCTCGAAGGCCTTGTGGAAGGCCTCTAGCTCGGCGCCCTCCACGTCCGATACCGCCCAATAGTCCAACCCGCCCCGGGTCCAGGTCACCACCGAATAGCCGGGCGGCGTGCGCGGCCGCGCCAGGCTCCACGCCGCCGCACGGTGGGGCATGACGAACAGGTTGATTACGTGGGCGCGCCGCCGATAGACCACGGCGGCCACGGTGCGGCCGTCGGCATAGTCCAGCCGCCCGCCCGCCAGCGGAAAGCCCTGGTCGGTCAGGTCGGGGACCGGCGGGGCAAAGTCGATCTTGCCGTTGAACCAGGGCCGGACCACGTGGCGGTCCGAGGTGGCCACGTCGATCAGGTGATTGGCCTGCAGCGAGCGCACGTGGCTGGCGACGAGCTGGTCCTCCAGCGCCACCTGCATCGGGGCGACCTGGATCACCAGCAGACTCGCGACCACCACTCCCATGGCGCCGGCCACGCTCCAGGCGGCCCCCACGCGCGCCCACCAGGGCCGGCGACGATGCGCCGGAGCCGCGGCGCGGCCCTCGCGCTCGATCGCGGCCTCGATGCGCGCGCGCAGCCCGGCCGGGGCGGGCGTGGCCAGGTCGGCCTCGGCCAGGCGCTCATGCAGGGCCTGAAGGGTCCGGTAATGAGCGGCGCAACCGGCGCAGGTCTTCAGGTGGGCCTCCTCGGCCAGGGCGTTGGCGGCGTCCAGCTCGCCGTCCAGCAGCGCCTGCAGCATCGGCTCGCGCTCGGGGCAGGGGCTCATGGGTGGCCCTCCTCGGCCAGGCGCACGGCCAGCAGGCTCCGCGCCCGGGCCAGGCGCGACATCACCGTGCCGATGGCGACCTCGGTGATCTGCGCGATATCCCGATAGCTCATCTCCTGCAGCTCGCGCAGCACGATCGCCTCGCGGAACGGATCGGGCAGGCCCTCGACGGCGGCCCGCACGGCGGCGGCGTCGGCCTGCCGCAACAACTGGGCCTCCGGGGTCTGCGCCGTGTCGGGGATCGCCTCGGCCTCCTCGGCGGTGAGCTCGATCCAGCCGCGCCCGCGCCGAGTCTGGCCGAGCCAGGTCGAGCGGACGATGGCGAACAGCCAGGCCCTGGCGTCGCCGCCGCGATAGCCGCGGAAACTGCGATAGGCCTTGAGATAGGCCTCCTGCGTCAGGTCTTCCGCCGCGGTCGGGTCGCGGGCCAGGAAGCGAGCGAAACCATGAGCCGCGTCCAGGTGCGGCAGCAGGGTCTCGCGGAACCGGCGGGCCTCGTTCGGGTCCAGCGGCCGGTCCTCCGCCGCGGCCGCGGAGCGCCGCCTCGCGGCCGCACGCTCCCACCTCGCGTCCGGGGGCTTGGACGCGACGGCCAGGAACGGACGGAAGACCAGTGCGGGCATGCTCAGGGGGCCTCGACCACGATCTTGCCGGTCATGTGCGGGTGGATCGAGCAGAAATAGCCGTAGGTTCCCCGCTTGGCGAAGGTGAAGGCGAAGCGGTCGCCGGTGTCCAGCACCTTGGACCGGAAGCTCTTGTCATCGGCGACGATCGTGTGGGGGATGTCGTCGTCATTGACCCAGGTGACCGTGGTCCCGGGATGGACGGTCACGGTGGTCGCGGCGAAGGTGAAGTTGGCGATCTTGACGGTGACCGGGGCCGGCGTGGCCGCGGCGGGAGCGGTGAGGGCGAGGCTCACGGTCGCGCAAAGCAGGGAGAGAAGACGCAAGTTCGATGTCCTTGGATGAGATCAGGCGAGGGGGGTGTCGACGACGGCCAGGGGCTGTCCGCCCCGCACCAGGCTGACGGTGCGCACGCCGAGCGACGCGCGCAGCTCGCCGGCCGGGACCTTCAGCGGCCCCGGCGCGGGGCCCTGGCCGGGCGCTGGCTGCGGGAAGGCGGTGGAGCGGGCGGTGTGGAAGGCGACATGGCCCTCCACCTTCTGGATCACCTGGTGGATGTGGCCGTTCAGCACCGTCACCGAGCCGAACCGGCGCAACAGCGCGAGCGCCTGGGCGCTGTCGTCGGTGCCCCAGCCCCAGTCCGGATAGAGCGACCACATGGGGATATGGGTGAAGACCACGATGGGGGTGGAGGCCGACCGGTCGACCAGGTCCTGCTTTAGCCAGGCCAGCTGGGCCTCGCCCAGGTGGCCCATGCCGCCGCCCTTCAATTCCTTGACGTTGACCAGGCCCACGAAGTGCACGCCGGAATGGTCGAAGCTGAACCAGCCGTCGCCGGCCGAACCCTTGCCGTAGCGGTCGAGGAAAGCATTGCCCCGGCCTTCGTCGAGCATGTCGTGCTCGCCGGGCACGTGGAACGCGGTCAGTCCCGCCTCCGACAGGATCTGGTCGGCATCGTCGAACTCCTGGTCCCGCGACAGGTGGCTGACGTCGCCAGTGTGCAGGATGAAGGCCGGCTTCTGCGGCATGGCCCTGATCTTGGCCACCGCCTCGCGGAAAGTCGCCCGCGCGTCGGGATTGGGGTCCTTGGTGAAGCCGATATGGCTGTCGCTGACCTGCAGGAAGCTGAAGGCCTTCGGGGCCTTGGGCGCGGCCAGGGCCCGGTCCAGCGAGACCGAGCTCGCCACCCCGCCGCCCATGGTCCAGAGCATGCCCGCCCCAGCCCAGCTCATGCATTCCAGGAGTCGCCGCCGCGAAGGAGGCTGTTCGTCGCTCATGTCCGGTCTCGCTCGTTTGAGGGTCTCAACGGCTAGACGCGGGCGCGGCGGGTTTTATTCCCGGGCGGGCCGCCGGCTGGTGAACAAAAGCACCGCCAGCAGCAGGGCCAGGAGCACCAGCGTCGAACCCAGCGTGCCGACGCCGAGCCCGCCCTTGACCGGCGGCTTGGTCAGCAGGTCGCCCATGGTCGCGCCGAACGGCCGGGTCAGGACGAAGGCCGCCCAGAACAACCCCGTCCGCGACAGGCTGGTGAACCGGTAGGCCAGGGCCGTCAGGGCGATCCCCCCGGCGATGATCAGGTTGCTGACGGCGTAGCCCAGGCCCGAACTGTCGGCCAGGTAGTCGCCCAGCGCCGTGCCCAGGGTGTTGGAGACCAGGATCGCCACCCAGTAGAACGCCTCCGCCCGCCGGTCGCGGATATGGTCCACAGAGATCGAGCCCTGGGTGAGCCGCCAGAGGGCGAGGACGCTGACCAGAAGGCCGATGAGGATCGCCGAGCCGGCCGCGTAGCCCAAGCCCAGAGTGCGGTCCATGTAGTCGGACATGGTCGTGCCCGCCGTGCTGGTCGACAGGATCACCGCCCAGTAGAGGAACGGGTGGAAGCGCCGCGCCGCAAGCTGCGCCGCCAGGGTGACCAGGAAGGCTCCGATCAGGATCAGCGAGCTCGCCAGATAGCCCACCTTCAGCGTCATCGACAGCAGGTCGCCGCCGGTCTCGCCGACGGTGGTGGCGCAGATCTTCATGACCCAGAAAGCCAGGGTCACGGTCGCGACCTTGCTGGCCGTGTCACCCGATCCCTGAGTCATGGACATCTCCGGTCGTCGCCAGGGTCCTTGTCGGCGCGGGATGCGGCGATCCCAACCCTTCCGGGTTCGCAAGCCCGGTCACGCCGGTCGGGTCGCCAGCCGCGTGCGGCGCCAGGCGCCGTAGGTGAAGGTCAGGGCGCCGGCCCAGATGAACAGGAACGACACCGCCCGAAGCGGCGTGAAGGCCTCCCCCTCGGCCACCCCGATCACGAAGGCCATGGTGGGCGAGATGAACTGCAGGAAGCCCATGTAGGACAGCGGGATGCGCCGGGCGGCCCAGGAGAACAGCACCAGGGGGATGGCGGTGATCGGCCCGGCCGCGACCAGCCAGGCGGTGGCCGCGGGCGTGGCGCCGAAGTGGCCCTGCCCCTGGCTCGCCAGCCAGGCGGCGTAGGCCAGGCTGGGGATGGCCAGCAGCAGGCATTCGATGAACAGGCCGGTCTGAGCGTCCGCCGCCACCTGCTTGCGCACGATCCCGTAGCCGCCGAAGCTGAACGCCAGGATCAGCGACACCCACGGAAGCTGGCCGAGCGCCACCGCCTGGACGGCCACCCCGGCCGCGGCCAGCACGATGGCGGCCAGTCCCACCCTGTCCATCCGCTCGCGGAATATCAGCACGCCCGCGGCCATGTTGATCAGAGGGGTGATGTAGTAGCCGAGGCTGGATTCCAGGACGTGGCCGGAGTTCACCGCCCAGATGAACACGATCCAGTTGATGGCGATCAGCGCGCAGGACAGCATCAGGCCGGCCAGCAGGCGGGGATTGGAGAACACGGCCAGCACCTGGCGAAACTGGCCGGCGATCAGCACGAAGATCAGCGCCGTGGGCGCGCCCCACAGGGTCCGGTGGGCCAGGATCTCCCAGGGCCCCACCCCCAGGCGGCCGATCGCCTGGAAGGCCAGGGGCACGAAGCCCCAGATCACATAGCAGGCCAGGCCGGCGGCCAGGGGCGTGGAGCTGTCGGGCTTGTCCGGGGCCAAGGCGGGACTTTCGGTTGGGATGGCGGGCGGCGCCCTCGAACTCCGGGCGGAGCGCGGGGGCGGGTCGGCGCATATGTCCTTATCTACCTATGGGCGCCGGGAATTCCAGCAAGGCCAATTCGTCGAACGGCGCGCGAGGCCGGCCGCGGAGACGGGCCTCCGACGGCGCAGGTCGAACCGTGACCGTAGGGCCCGCCCGACTTGATGAACGCTAATGCTTGTTGATGCAGGTCAATGTTCAAGATGCGAAGATTAAGAAATTAAGGAAGATTAAGAAAAAATTAACTTACAAGTTGT
>DASUIJ010000017.1:0-3766 GCA_036279815.1 Phenylobacterium sp.
TTGGTCTTGACCGACCCGAGGGCGCTGCGGCCCGTCGGCTCGCCGCCGGCGCGAAACGCCCGCGTCAGGCCCTCGACCTCGATCGGGTCTCCGAGCACGGTTCCGGTGCCGTGGGCCTCGATCATCGACACGGTGTCGGACGCAATGCCCGCCTTGCTGTAGGCGTCGGCGATGACGCTCGCCTGGCCGGACACGCTCGGCGCAGCGAAGCCCGCGCTGGCGCCGCCGTCATTGTTGAGCGCGGAGCCGATCAGGACGCCGTAGATGTGGTCGCCGTCATTGAGCGCGTCGTCGAGCCGCTTGAGCGCGACCATGGCCACGCCGCTGCCGCGCACCATGCCGTTGGCCTGGGCGTCGAACGCCCGGACGAAGCCGTCGGGCGAAAGGGGCCCGCCTTCCACGTACCGATAGCCGACGCGGTTGGGGGACAGCACCTTGGCGCCGCCGGCGAGCGCGACGTCGCACTCTCCCCTGCGAAGGCTCTCGGCCGCCATGTGAATGGCCACGCCCGAGGTCGAGCAGGCCGTCTGGACCGTGATCGCCGGACCGTGGAGACCGAGCCGATAGGCGATATGGGTGCAGGCGAAATCGCGCTCGTTCCCGATCAGCATATTGTATTCGCCGGAGATTTCGCGCAGCCCCTGATGGGTCATCAGGTTGTTCAGCAGATAGGCGTTGCGGCCGACGCCTCCGAACACGCCCACCCGGTCCGAACCCTGCTTCGGATCGAAGCCCGCGTCCTCGAGCGCGGTCCAGGCGGCCTCCAGCAGGATGCGCTGCTGCGGATCCATGAGATCGGCCTCGCGCGGGGCGAAGCCGAAGAAGGCCGCGTCGAACCCTTCCGCGTCGTCGAGCGGAAACGCCGCCGCCACATAGTCGGGATCGTCGAGCAGGGCCGGATCTTCGCCGGCGGCCTCGAGGTCGGCCCGGGTCACCTCCACGCGGCCCGACCGGCCCGCCAGGATCATGTCCCAGAAACTGGCCACGTCCGGCGCGCCCGCGAAGCGTCCGGCCAGGCCGATGATGGCGATGCGGTCGCTCGTCGTTTTCGGCCGCGCCGGGGCCTGCGGCCTGGCGGCGACCCGGCGTTGCTGTTCCGCGATGCGGGCGATGTTCTCGACGGTGGGGCCGTCGAAGAACTCCGCCACGCTGAGGTGGAGGCCTCTCTGGCTGCGGCAGATTTCCAGGAAACGCATCGCCAGGAGCGAGGTGCCGCCCAGCTCGAAGAACCGGTCGTGCCGTCCCACCCGATCCAGACCGATCAGCGTCCGCCAGCTGTCGGCGATGAAGCGTTCGAGTTCGCCGCGCGGCTCTGCGAAGGATTGCGACAGCGCCGGCCGCGGGCGCTTGCGGACCTGCAGCGCCGCCCGGTCCAGCTTGCCGACCGCGGTCAGCGGCAGGCTGTCCAGGACCGTCCAGGACGAGGGGACCATGTAGTTCGGCAGGCTCGCCTCGGCGAAGCTCCGCAGCTCGGCGGGTTCGGGGACGTCGCCGCGGTCGGTGGCGACCAGCCAGGCGGCGATCCGCCTTTCGTCGGCGCTCTCGCCCTCGATGGTCACCGCGACGTCGGCGAGCTTCGGGTGGGTCTTCAGGACCTGCTCGATCTCGCCCAGCTCGATGCGGTGGCCGGCGATCTTCACCTGCATGTCCTTGCGGCCAAGGAATTCGAGGTCGCCGCCGGGCAGCATCCGGACCTGATCGCCCGTGCGGTAGATCCGGCCGCCGGGAACGTCGGGACGCTGCAGGAAGCGCTCCGCGGTGAGGTCAGGCCGCTCATGGTAGCCGAGCGCGAGCCCGTCGCCGGCGATGCAGAGTTCTCCGACTTCGCCCGGCCTCACGGGATTGAGGTCCTCGTCGAGGATGGCGACCGAGGTGTGCTCGATGGGCCGGCCGATGGGCACTGAGGTCAGGTCCGCCGGCAACTCGCGCGGAATCCGGTAGCAGCACGCGAAGGTGGTGGTCTCGGTGGGGCCGTAGCCGTTCACCAGATTGGCGCGAAGCGCGGCGTTGGCCTTGCGGACGTGCTCGACGGACAGCGCCTCGCCGCCGACGAGCAGCTCCTCGACGCCCGCGAGCATGCCGACGTCGGCGTCGACGATCGCGTTGAACAGGGAGCTGGTCAGCCACAGGGTGTTGATCTGGGCGGTCGCCAGGACGGCGCGCAACCGGGCGAAGTCCGGGAGCCCGCTGTCGGGGTAGATCACGCAGGTCCCGCCGTTCAGCAGCGCGCCCCAGATCTCGAAGGTCGCCGCGTCGAAGGACACCGGCGCCATCTGCAGCACGCGGCGATCGGGCCCGAACGCGGTGTAGCTGGCCCCGACGGTCAGCCGGATGACGGCGCGGTGCGGCGTGACCACGCCCTTCGGCGTCCCGGTCGAGCCGGAGGTGTAGATGATGTAGGCCGGGTCCCCGGCGCCCACGGCCGGCAGTTCCACCGCGTTGTCCGCCGGCGAGCCGCCGATCTCGACCACACGAACGCCCTCGTCGGCGAAATCCGGGTTCAGTCCCGGGGAAAGCACCACGACGCGCAGGCCGCTGTCGCGCTGCATGAACTGGAGGCGCTGGCGGGGGTACGACAGGTCCAGGGGGACATAGGCGCCGCCGGCCAGGAGAACGCCCAGCATGGCGACGGCGACGTCGAAATCCCGTCTCGTCGCGATCCCGACCCGATCGCCAGGCCTGACGCCGCTCGCCACCAGCGTGCGGGCAAGGTCCTGAGCCCGGGTCTCCAGATCCGCGTAGGTCAGGGTTTCGGTGGGGACGCCCTCGGTCCTGCCAAGGGCGATCGCCAGGCTATTCGGTGCGCGCCTGGCGCAGTCGCCGAACGCTGCGGTGATCGTCGGGAAACCGGGGGCCGGAGTCTCGTTGGATGTCCACCCCAGATAGCGTGCGTCCAAATCCACTTTCACTTACAAACCCCCCGCACCATTCCCGGACTGGCACAAGCCAGACGGGAGTTGCTAAAGCTTCGCAGAAACCGTGCCGTCACCTCCAAGTCCTCGAAAGCGTAGGCCCTTCCTGATGGGAAGCAAGAAGATGCAACCGAAGCCGGGATGTCTTCCCGGTTACCGGTTCACGACAGGATCGTTGTCGTCTCGGCGCTGCGAAGTGTGCGGGAGGCCGGTCCGGCCCTTTGACGCAAAGGGTCGCGCGCCTTCGACGCCGGCGGTCAGCGACGCCCGGCCCTGGCGAACAGGGCGTCCTTCACGCGGAGCAGGCGTCCGCGGATGCGGCCCGTCCAGCGATAGGTGAACTCGCTGAGGCTGTCGGTTCGGTTGAGATGCAGGGCCCAGGAGAACAAGGGCCGATAGGATTCCGGCAGGCGCTGCAGCATGGCGGGGGTGACGCGCACCTGAGGCTTGGACTCGTAGCCCGGGTTCTCCAGATACCAGCTGCGGTGATAGCTGAAGTACACGGTCGGCCGCACGGGCCCCGAGACATTGGCGCCGCCGCGATGCACGACCCGTGAATCGAGCAGCACCACGGACCCCGCGCTCAGGGCGGTTCGCGCCGGGGGATCGGTCATGACGGCGGCCTGGTCGCGGAGCCGGTGGCTGCCCGGCCAGAATTCGGTGGGGCCCATGCCGAGGGTCACGTCCAGCAGCGGGATCAGCAGGGTCATGGAGAACGGCGGCAGATCGATCTCCATGTCCATGCCGCCGAACAGGAAGGCCGAATCCCGGTGGGCGATCTGCGCACCGGCGCCGGGATGGGAGATCACCACGCCCATCTCGCCCACGATGAGGTCGTCGCCCATCAGCTCGCG
>DASUIJ010000018.1:0-4376 GCA_036279815.1 Phenylobacterium sp.
AGCAGGTCGCCCTTGCCCACCGTCACCCCCGCCGCCCGCTCGGCGGCCTCGAGCTCCGCGATGGTCACCATGTGGTCGGGATCGACGAATTCGATCCCCTGGGCCCGCGGCACGTCCAGCAGGACGCCGCGGCCCACGATCCCCTCGCGGGCCACCATCACGGTGTTGCGCCGCGCTCCAGTGCTCTTCACGTCGGTGGCGGGATGGCCGTTGTACATCCGCCCCTGGGCGAACACATGGCACAGGGCGTCCATGTGGCTGGACGCCATGCCGTGGAAGGCGATGCCGATATAGTCCGTCGAGACCTCGAGCCCGTCGACCCCGGGCACGCAGGGGTCGTCGCCGGCGATGATCATGTGATGCTGCGCCGGCCAGGGATTTTCCGGCCCGGGCTGGGTGGGGAAGTTGCGCGACAGGCTTACGGTGCGGCCCTCGCGCACCAGGCCGGCGGCGCGGGCGATCTCCCCGGCGTCCAGGTGGTTCAGGGCCCCGCGCTCGTCCTCGGCGCCCCAGCGGCCCCAGTTCGAAACCTCGTCGAAAAGGGCCGCCAGCGCCTCTCCGGTCATCGCCTGCGGATGCGTCCCCGCCCGCGTGTCGGCCTGGACGCCGCCGCCGTTGCATCCGCAGCCGGGCTCGTGGTCCCCGCTCATGACCTGTCGCCGAGAGCCTCGTTGGCCCTGGAGTGCCGCACGCCCGGTTCCAGCTCGATCAGTTCGATGATGTTGCCGTTGGGGTCGTAGCAGCAGGCGGTGCCGACGATGCCCAGCGCCTCGGCGGGCGTGTAGACCTCCTGGGTGAACACCACCCCCTGGGCCGCGAGAGCCGCCTTGGCCGCATGCACCCCGCGGGTGCGGAAGGCGATGATGCGGGGCACCGTTCTCCCGACCCGGGCAGGATCGGGGAACTCCGCCTTGGGCTCGAGCCATTCCAGCAGGTCGATCATCGGCCCGTCGGGGTCGCTGGGAAGAACCATCAGGACGCCGCGGCCGTTGGCGCGTTCAAGGCCGAAGATCCCGGCCACGAAGGCCGGCCAGGTCACGTGTCGGCGATCGTTCAGCACCTCGAAGCCCAGCAGTCTGTAGAAAGCCACGGACTCGTCCAGGTCACGGCAGTTCACCACCGTGTGGTAGAGGCGGGTCAGCGCCCACGCCGGTTCGCCCATGGTCGCCCTCCTCAGAAATCCACGCCCACGCGCACGCCGTAGGTCCGCGGCGGGTAGTAGGTGTAGTTGTCGAGCCCAAAGCCGCCGCCGATGGTGTTGGCCTGCAGGCCGTCGTTGGAGATGATGTCCTCGTCGCCGGCGTTGCGGACGAAGGCCTCCAGGCTGTAGCGACCGCTGGGCGCGCGCCAGGTCACATTGAGGTCGACCAGGGTGTAGGCCTTCTGGCGGTCGTACTGCGAATTGGCCGACAGGAAGTAGAGGTCGCCGGAGCTGAACACGTCGACCCTGGGCGTGATCGGGCCGATGGCGGTCTCGATGGCGTACTGGGCGCCGAGATTCCAGGTGCGCTTCGGGGTCTGCACCAGCCGGTGGCCCGCGAAGTCGCAGAGCCGCGTGACCGGGTTGCAGCCGGGCGCGGCGGTGGAGTAGCGGTTGTCGATGGTGACGTACCGGTCGTAGGTCGCGTCCGTCAGGGTCGCCGACGCATTGAGCCTGAGACCGGCCACCGGGGTGGCGATCAGCTCCAGCTCGAGCCCGTTGACCGTCGCCTGGCCGGCGTTGTCGATGCGCGAGCCGGTGATGTCCTGGACGAAGACCTGCATGTTGCTGACCTTCTGCTGGTAGACGGCGGCGTTGAGCAGCAGCCGGCGATCCATCAGCGTGGCCTTGAAGCCCCCCTCATAGGCCTTGACGGTCTCGGGCTGGTAGATTCCGGGGAAGTTGCCGACCAGCCCTCCCCCGGACAGATAGCCCTTGGAGGCGTTGGCGTAGAGCATCAGCGCCGGATTGACCTGGTAGGCCGCGCCCAGCTTTCCAGTGGTCTGGGTCCAGCTCTTGTTGAAGGTCTTCGAGGCTGGGAAGGCCAGCCCCAGAAGCGGCAGGCGGTAGTCCAGGAAGTCGAAGCCCTTCTTGGCGTCGTGGGTGTGGCGCAGGCCCAGGGTCAGCGTCAGGGGGATGGCCGCCCCGGTCTTGGCGAAGTCGTAGTCGAGCTGGCCGAAGGCCGCATAGGACTCGGTCTTGTAGATGCCGCCGTTCTGGAAGGTGAAGTTGTCGGTGAACGGCGTCGCGGAATTGAGGCCAGTGTCGATGTACAGGAAAGTCTGCCCCACCTTCTCGCGGAAATAGAAGCCGCCGGCGATCCAGGCCAGCGGGGCGTCGCCGGGCTTCGAGCCCAGTCGCAGCTCCTGCGACCACTGGAAGTGATCCAGGGTCCAGTAGGGATTGGTGGCGATGGTCAGCTCGGAGGCGTCGGCGTCATTGGACTGCGACCACTTGCCTGATGCGTAGCCGGTGACCGAGGTGAAGGTCGCAAAGCCCAGGTCATAATTGAAGGTCCCGCTGGCGTAGCGGCCGTCCTGGCTGAAGGTCTCCGGGGTGTTCTTCCGGACTTCCCGCGGATTGGTCAGATAGGGCTGGGCGCCTGTGAAGCGGCCCGGCGCCAGCTGCCATCGGGTCTTGGTGGCGACCGGGTCGCCGTTCGAGGAAGCCGCTGCGATCAGCAGGAGGTCGGCCCGCTCGGAAAGCTTGAAATAGAGCTGGCCGCGGACCATCCAGAAATCCTGGCCGTCGGACTCGTGGGTCGCGCCGGGGCCGTTGAACAGGTTCTTCTGGTAACCTTCGTGCTGCGCCGACACGGCCGAGATCCGCGCCAGCACCTGATGGTCGCCCTCGTCCAGCAGGGGCGCATTGACCCAGCCGCGGAAGATCCGCGCGTCGTAATTGCCCACCAGGGCGTCGGCATGGGCGCCGAAGTCCGCGACGGGATGGTTGGTGATGACGTTGACCGAGCCCCCGACCGAATTGCGGCCGTAGAGGGTTCCCTGCGGCCCGCGCAGCACCTCGATGCGGTTGATGTCGAAGAACTCGGGGTCCACCGAGGTGGTGCGCGCCAGATAGACGCCGTCGAGATTATAGGCGACCGGGCTGTCGCCGCCCGAGGTCGTGTTCTGGCTGCCGACGCCGCGCAGGGTGATGACGTTCTCCCCGCCCGTGACCCCGGACCCGAACCGGAGCGAGGGCACGCGGGTGGTCAGGTCCTGGAACCCGGACACGCCCTGCCGCTGCAGGGCGGCCCCGTCCAGGGCCGTCAGGGCGATGGGCACCGTCTGGGAATTCTCCTCCCGCTTTTGGGCGGTGACGATCAGTTCCTCGACGAGGTCATTGGCCTGCGCTGCGCGACTTTGCGCGTAGCCGGGCTGGGCGGCGGCGATGGCGGTGAGAGCGGATGCGCACAGCAAGGTGGCGCGGGTGATGCGGCCCATGGTGTCCCCCCTAGGTCAGGGAGCAATCCGCGGCCGGTCGCCACGCTTCTCCCCGTTGCGTGAAACATAACACACGTTCCGTAAACGGGAAGCCACAACATAACGTGTGTTATATAACCTCTGTCACGAAATCCGGCTCGCCGCCGTCCGCCGCGCTTGCCAACGGCCGACCGCCTGGGGCAGACGGGGGCGGCAGAGGGACTCGGGCGAAACATGGGCCGGTCGGTCGACCACAATCAGAGGCGTGAGATCTTCGCCAACGCGGCGCTGCGGGTGATCATGCGCGACGGTATCGCCGGCCTCACCGTGCGCGAGGTGGCCAAGGAGGCCGGCTTCACCACAGGGGCCCTCACCCACTACTTCCACTCCAAGGACCAGCTCCTGATCGAGGCCTCGGAGCATTCCGCCACCCTGGTGCGCGACCGGATGGCGCGAGCGGAGAGGGCCAAGCCCACCCTGCAGGCGATCCGCAAGGTCGTGGCCCTGGCCCTGCCCCTCACCCCCGAGATTCGGGGCTACTGGCGCATCTGGGTCGGCTACTGGGAGCGGTCCAGCTATGACGTCGACGTGGCCCGTGTGATGCGGCTGCGCTACGACGAATGGCGGTCCAGACTGGTCAGGCTGCTCACCCAGGCGCAGGCCGAGGGCGACGTGGCGCCCGATGTCGACCCCCGCCAGGCCGCCGAGGCCCTGATCGCCCTGATCGACGGGATCGGCGTGCAGGTCCTGCTGGGCGTCGGCCGGATTTCGCCTGCGCGGCAGCGCGCCCTCTTCGACCTTTGGCTGGACACGATCCGCAAGGGCGACGCGTCCCGCGGGACCGCCTCCGGCGCCTGAGGCGACCCGGACGGGACGGGATGAGCCCCGGGCCGCCGACCACGCGCACGGTCCCCGGTTGGGCCAGGAGCCTGAGCCCGCTCCAGTCTACCGCTCTTTGTCGTCCCTGGGCCTAC
>DASUIJ010000019.1:0-16529 GCA_036279815.1 Phenylobacterium sp.
GAGGGTGTCAGAGAACGAAACTGGTTCCGCGTTGATCTTGAGGGCCTGCCGCCGAGGACGCGGAATGAGCTGGTCCAGCGGGAGGTCATCTCTGCGACGGAAACGTTGCGGAGAATTTGCCCCGGGCTGCCGCCTGCAACCGGCTTTCCGCACGACTATCCCGACTTGGTAGCGCGTGGCGCTCCCTGAGCCAAAGTCAGCAATCCACCCTTGTCAGACGCCGGCGAGGTCCGCTGATTCCCTCCCCGCGAGGCGGCGAGTGGAACAGTCACGAAAAAGGCCCGCGGATTGCTCCGCGGGCCTCGATCGTTCCGGCGGTCCGACGGATCAGACGTTGCCGGGCAGCTTGCAGTCCTTGGTGAAGGCGCAGCCGGTGGCGGTGACCGGAGCCAGGGGCTCGGTCGTGTATTCCAGCACGTAGCCCTTCAGGCCGTCGGCGCAGGCGGTTTCCACATAGGTGGTGCCCTTGGCGGTCTTGCCGATGAGGCGGATGGCGGAAACCACGCAGGATTCCTTGCCCATCTTCTTCAGGTCGGCGGTGACGGTCTCATAGGTCGGCTTGGTGAAGCTGCAGCGGTAGCCCAGCAGGGGCGCCCGGGCGCAGTCGACGACCGTGGACTTGTCGTTGGGGCCGCCGAAGATGCCGACGCCGCCCTTGCCGTCCGCGCAGGACAGCTCGACCACGTCCTTGCCCGGAGGCGAAGGGAAGGGGCCGTACTTGGCGACCTGGCAGTCGAAGCCGGCCTTCTTGGACAGCGAGGTGTAGAGGCCCGCCTGGGCGGTCTCGGCTTCCTTGGCGTCGGTCAGGGTGCAGCCGCCGAGGATGCCCTGGGCCTTGGCGCATTCGAAGGTCTGGGCGAGCTGGCCCTTGTCGACCTTGTAGATGTAGCCCTTGCCGTCCTGGCAGGAGGCTTCCCAGTAGGAGGCGCCCTGCTGGGACAGGCCGATGAAGCGCTTGTCCTTCAGCGCGCAGCCGTTGTTGGCGGCGGCCACGTACTTGTCGACGACGGCCAGGCGGGAGGCCGCGTCGTGAAGGGTGCACTTCACGTTGGTCTCGGCGGCGTCATAGAGCAGGCAGTCGTTGGCCTTGACGTCCGCGGCGAGGTTGGCCGGCGCGCCGGCCTCGACGACGTAGCCGGAGCCTTCCTGGCACGCGACCTCGATCAGGGTGCTCTTGGAGGTCTGGCCGATGCCCTTCACCGCTTCGGGCGTGCAGGCCACTCCGGCCTTGGCGAGATAGGGCGCCATGTCGGCCTTGGGATCGGCGTTGCCCGGCAAGGCGCACTTCAGGCCCGAGGGCTGGCCCGTCGCCGGGAAATTGATCTCGACGCAGGTGAAGGACGACGGCGTTCCACCGGCCGGAGCCTGGATGACGAAGCCCGCGCCCTGATCGCAGTCAACCTCGTAGAAGCTGTTCTGCGTCTTGGTCTTCGGGTCGGTGTTCTTGCCGATGAAGCGGGCGTCCTGCACCTTGCAGGTGATGCCGGCGGCCTGCGCGATCGCGGGGGCCTCGGCCATGCCGACCTTGCGCGCGGCTTCGGTGACCGCTTCTTCCTTCTTGGTGGCCGACATCACGACGGCAGGCGCCAGGGCCGCGACGAGAAGGGCGGCGGCCAGGCCGATTCCGATGGGCCTCATAATCCTAGGTTCTCCTGGGTGGTTTCCTTTGGGCGGTCATAAGCCCTAGCGCATCGAATGAGCAAGTTCGGCATGAATGCAGGCTGAACCGAGACGAAACGCCACGATTGCGTGTTTGCTCCCGGAGCGGCGCCGTCGGACAATGCCGGATTGTTTGAGAGGAGGGTCGGATGCGCGACGGATTCGAGGAGGCCACGCTGGAGCACCACAGGCCCAAGCTCGCCTATCCGTTCGAGTCGGGCCCAAAAACCGGCGAGGCGATCGACGTGGCGCCCGGGGTGAAATGGCTGCGGATGCCGCTGGGCGGCTCCCTGGCCTTCATCAATGTCTGGGCCATCGAGGAGCAGGGCGGCTGGGTCATCGTCGACACCGGCATGGGCGGCTCCGCGACCCAGCAGGCCTGGCGCAAGGCCTTCGCCGGCCCGCTGCAGAACAAGCCCGTGAAGCGCGTCTTCGTCACCCACATGCATCCCGACCACATCGGCATGGCGGGCTGGATCACCCGCAAGTTCGACTGCCGCCTGTGGATCAGCCGCCTGGAGTTCCTGATGTGCCGGTCCCTGGCGGCGGACACCGGCCGCGAGGCGCCCGAGGACGCGCTGGTCTTCTACCGCGCCGCCGGCTGGGACGACGAGGCGCTGGAGAACTACCGCGCGCGGTTCGGCGGCTTCGGCAAAGGGCTGCACGCCCTTCCGGACAGCTTCCACCGGCTCAGCGACGGCGACGAGATGACCATCGGCGAGCATGTCTGGCGCGTGGTGGTGGGCTCGGGCCATTCCCCGGAGCATGCCTGCCTGTACTGCCCGGCCCTTAAGCTGCTGATCTCGGGCGACCAGGTGCTGCCGAAGATCTCGTCCAACGTCTCGGTGTTCCCGACGGAGCCGGCCGGCGACCCGCTGACCGACTGGCTGACCTCGCTGGCGCGGATCAAGACCAAGGTGCCCGACGACGTGCTGGTGCTGCCGGCGCACAACGACCCGTTCCACGGGCTTCACGCCCGCATCGACCACCTGATCGGCGGCCACGAGCGGGGCCTTGCCCGCCTGGAGAAGCTGATCGCCGAGCCGAAGCGCGCGGTGGACGTCTTCCACGTGCTGTTCCGCCGCAAGATCGACCAGTGGGTGCTGGGGATGGCGACGGGCGAGAGCCTGGCCCATCTCAACTGCCTGATCGCCCGCGGGCGGGCCCTGAAGACCACAGACGAGAACGGCGTCGACTGGTATCGGGCCACGGCATAAGCCTACGACGCAGAACTCAAGGGAGGACGCCATGACCGAACATGTGATCACCGAGAAGTCCGGGGGCGTGCTCACCCTGACCCTGAACCGGCCGGAGAAGAAGAACGCGCTGACCCGGGCCATGTACCAGGCCCTGGCCGACGGCATCGACGGCGCCGAACACGATCCCGAGGTCCGCTGCGTGCTGATCCAGGCCGAGGGCGACATGTTCACCGCGGGCAACGACCTCGCCGACTTCGCCGCCGCCAACGCCGGCGACCCTTCGGCCAACCGGGCCAGCGAGGGCAACCCGCTGCTGATCGCCCTGGGCCGCGCCAGAACCCCGCTGGTCGCCGCCGTGAACGGCCGCGCCGTCGGCGTGGGGACCACCATGCTGATGCACTGCGACCTGGTCTTCGTTTCCGACGACGCCCTGCTGACCACGCCGTTCGTGAACCTGGCCCTGGTGCCGGAAGCGGCCTCGAGCCTGACCCTGCCCAGCCGCATCGGCCATGCGCGCGCCTTCGCCATGTTCGTGCTCGGCGAGGCGGTCGATGCGAAGAAGGCCGTCGACTGGGGGATCGCCAACGCCGCCGTGCCGCGCGCCGAGCTTCGCGCCAGGGCCCGCGCCGCCGCCGAGGCGGTGGCCGCCAAGCCGCCCGCCGCCGTCGTGGCCACCAAGGCGCTGATGCGCGATCCCGACGCCCTGGCCAAGGCGATGGCCGAGGAGGGCCAGGTGTTCTCCGCCCAGCTCAAGACGCCGGAAGCCAAGGAGGCCTTCGCCGCCTTCGCGGAAAAGCGCGCGCCCGATTTCTCGAAGGTGGCCTGAGCCATGGACAAGATCACCTCGGGGCTGGACCCCTATACCGACGCCGCCGTGGTGGCCGAGGACCACGACCTCACCGGCCGGACCATGATCGTCACCGGCGCGGCCACCGGCATCGGCATCGAGACCGCCCGGGCCCTGGCCGGCGCCGGCGCCGACGTCATGCTGGCCGTCCGCAACCGCGAGGCCGGAGAGAAGGCCGCGGCCGACATCAACGCCTCGGTCGGCGCGGAGCGGGCGAGCGTGGGCCCGCTGGACCTGTCCGACCTGTCTTCGGTGGCGGCCTTCATCAGCGCCTGGGGCGACAAGCCGCTGCATGTCCTGATCAACAACGCCGGGGTCATGGCCTGTCCGCAGAGCTACACGGTCGACGACCTGGAGATGCAGATCGGGACCAACCACTTCGGCCATTTCCTGCTGGGCCTGGGCCTGGCGCGGGCCCTGATGAACGCCGCCGAGGATGGCCAGACGGCCCGGCTGGTCTCGCTGAGCTCCAGCGGCCACCGCCGCGGCGGGATCAACTGGGACGATATCCACTACCGCAAGCGGCCCTACGACAAGTGGGAGGCCTACGGTCAGTCCAAGACCGCCAATTCGCTGTTCGCCGTGGGCTTCCACGAACGGTTCAAGGACCTGGGAGTCACCGCCAACGCGGTCATGCCCGGCGGGATCATGACGCCGCTGCAGCGCCACATGGCCCGCGAGGAAATGATCGCGCTGGGATGGATGAGCCAGGACGGGGTGGTCCGCGAGGGCTTCAAGACCCCGGCCCAGGGGGCCTCGACCAGCGTCTGGGCCGCCATCGGCGACGAACTGGAGGGGATCGGGGGGCTCTATCTGGAGAACCTCGCCCAGGCCGACCCGTTCGATCCGGCGGTCAATCCCATGCTCGGCGTGATGCCCCACGCCCTGGATCCCGAGGCCGCCGACCGCCTCTGGGTGATCTCCGAGGAAACCGTCGGCCTGGTTGGAGTCGCGCCATGAGCCTTTCCGGAAAAACCCTGTTCGTCACCGGCGCCAGCCGCGGCATCGGCCTGGCCATCGCCCTGCGCGCCGCCCGCGACGGCGCCAACATCGCCATCGCCGCCAAGACCGCCGAGCCGCACAAGCACCTGCCCGGCACCATCTATTCCGCCGCCAGGGAGATCGAGGCGGCGGGGGGCAAGGCCCTGCCGCTGATCGTCGACGTCCGCGACGAGGCCAGTGTCTACGAGGCCGTCGAGAAGACCGTGCAGACCTTCGGCGGCATCGACATCTGCGTGAACAACGCCTCGGCGATCCAGCTCACCGGCACCCTGGCCACCGACATGAAGCGCTATGACCTGATGAACCAGGTCAATGCCCGCGGGACCTTCCTGACCTCCAAGGCCTGCATCCCGCACCTGAAGAACGCGGCCAACCCGCACGTGCTGATGCTGTCGCCGCCGCTGGACATGAGCCCGCGCTGGTTCGAGGGCCACGTGGCCTACACCATGGCCAAGTTCGGCATGAGCATGTGCGTGCTGGGCATGTCGGCGGAGTTCAAGGCCGACGGGATCGCGTTCAACGCTCTGTGGCCCCGCACCGGCATCGCCACCGCCGCCATCCAGTTCGCCCTGGCCGGGGACGAGGGCATGAAGCAGTGTCGCACGCCCGAGATCATGGCCGACGCCGCCCACGCGATCTTCGAGAAGAACAGCCGCGAGTTCACCGGCAACTTCCTGATCGATGACAGCTTCCTTTACGCGCAGGGCGAGCGGGACTTCGACAAGTACCGGGTCGATCCCACCACGCGGCTGATGCCGGACTTCTTCGTGCCGGCGGACAGCGTCCCGCCGCCCGGCGTGGTGATCGGCTAGCCGCCCGCGGGGGCCTCACCCTTGGGCTTCGGGACCTTCGCCTTCCGCGGCTTCGGCGCCCTGGCCCGGACCGCGGCGTCGAGCGCCTTGCCGGACCAGGCGACCAGGGCGTCGGGGTCCTCCAGCGCCTCCAGCGGGGCGGACCAGTAGCTCATCGGCTTGTCGCCGCCGAAGGGCCGGAACGGTTCGCAGCCGGCCGCCTCGAACTCGGCGCGGTTCTCGTCGTCGACCTTGAGATAGAGCACATCCTCGGCGATGAGGCCGAAGAACAGCTCGTGGCGCGACAGGCCGACGCCGCCGAACATCCTGCGGTGGGTGATCCCGCCCATCGGCTGCAGTTGCTCCAGCACGAAATCCAGGAAATCCGGCGATACGGCCATGGCGTTGCGCTCTCCAGGCAAGGCGGGGATGATAGCCGCATGACCGTCACCGTCCGACCCGCCACGCCCGCCGACGTGGGCGTCATCCACAACTTCATCCGCGCCCTGGCCGACTACGAGAAGCTGCTGCACGAGGTCGAGGCCACCGAGGCGGACACGGCGAAGAGCCTGTTCGGGCCTAATCCCCGCCTGTTCTGCGACATCGCCGAGGCGGACGGCCGGCCCGTGGGCTTCGCGGTCTGGTTCTACAACTATTCGACCTTCACCGGCCGGCACGGGATCTATCTCGAGGACCTGTTCGTAGAGCCCCAGGCGCGCGGCCTGGGGGCGGGCAAGGCGCTGCTTCGCGCACTGGCCCAGCGATGCCGCGACGAGGGGCTGACGCGGCTGGAATGGGCGGTGCTGGACTGGAACGCCCCGTCCATCGCCTTCTACGATTCGCTGGGCGCCACGGCGAAGACCGACTGGATCACCCGGCGGCTGTCTGGCGAGGCTCTGCAGAGGATGGCGGCAGGATGAGCGCACCCCCGAAGACCGTGCTGGTCGCCACGCCGGAAGAGGAGGCCGCGATCCGCGCCGCCGTGCGGCGGGCCGAAGGCAAGATCGTCGCAGGGCCGGAACACGTGGACGGCCTGCTGGCTCTTTTTTCCGACCCGCGGGTCTCCGATCCGCTCTACGACCTGCCCCGGCCCTTCACCCGCGAGAACGTCGCCAAGTGGGTGGCGGACAACGAGGCCCTGCGCCAGGAGGGGCGCTGCATCCTGGCCGTCAATCTGGACGACGCGGGCGTGGTGTCAGGCTTCTCGCGGTTCACGGTCTGGCCGGAACGGTCATCGGCGGAGCTCTCCGGCGGACGTCGGGCCGACCTGCAGAACACCGGCGCCGGGCGGGTGGGCGTGGCCCAGTCCGTCGCCTGGATGTTCGAGGAACTGGGCGTGCGGCTGATCGAACTGACCGCCGCCCTCGACAACATCCGTTCGGCCAAGGCCATCGACGGCGCCGGCTTCACCCGGATGGGCGAAGTCGAGAGCGTGCGTCCCGACGGGACCGTTCGGCGCTCGCTCTATTGGGAAATGACCCGGGACGAGTGGCGCAGGCGGCACGTCCTGTAGGCCGGTCCGGACCAGCAAAAAGGGCGGGGCCGTCGCCGGCGCCCGCCCTGGCCTTGCTGCGGCGGTCTTACGCCGGCTGCTTCTGCTGCTGGTTGGCGCCCGGCAGGGGGCCGCGCTCCAGCGGGAAGAACTTCGGCGCCATCTTCGGAACCGCTTCCTTGATGATCGAGTCGACCGTCCAGCCCTCTTCCTTGGTCACGGTCTCGATGGGCCGCGGCTGGGAATAGAGGATGATGTTCTCGCCCGACGAACCGAAGATCTGGCCGGAGACGCTGGCCGCGGCCGGCGAGACCATGGCGACGGAGAAGCGGGCCGGCTGGTCGGCGCGGATCTTCTCGGCCATCACGGCGCGACGTGCGGCGGCGGCTTCGTCCTTGATCGGCACGGACTGGGTCATGCGGGTCCAGGCGACGGGCGCCACGCAGTTGGAACGCACGTTGTTGCGCGCGCCTTCCATGGCGATGATCCGCGACAGACCGGCGATGCCCATCTTGGCCGCGCCGTAATTGGCCTGGCCGATGTTGCCGAACAGGCCCGAGGTCGAGGTGAAGAACATGTAGGCGCCGTCGTTCTGTTCGCGGAACAGCTCGATGGTGGCGCGGGCCACGTTGAACGAGCCGCGCATGTGCACGTCGATCACCCGGTCCCAGTCGTCTTCCGACATCTTGTGGAACATCACGTCGCGCAGGATGCCGGCCGGATTGATCACCGCATGCAGGCCGCCGAAGGTGTCGCGCGCCTGCTCGACCATGCCTTCCACCGCCTTCAGGCTGGTGACGCTGTCGGAGTTGGAGACCGCCTCGCCGCCGGCGGCGCGGATTTCCTGGGCGACCTTCTCGGCCGGACCGGCGGAACCTTCGTCCTCGCCCTTGAGGCCGCCGCCGAGGTCGTTGACGACGACCTTGGCGCCTTCCTGCGCCGCGATGAGAGCGGCGTCGCGGCCAATGCCGTTGCCGCCTCCGGTAACGAGAACAACTTTGCCTGAAAGGGCGCCCATGGATCTATCTCCCTAAAAAATAATTCCGGTTGTTATTCGAGCCTGTCCGCCTTGCGCAAGGCGGGAAAGAGCTTGGCCCAAAGACCGGTCACGATCAACGCGCCCGTCCCGCCGAAAATGGCCGCGCCCACCGGTCCCAGGAACCGCGCCACCACGCCGCTCTCGAACTCGCCGAGCTCGTTGGAGGCGCCGATGAACAGGGACGAGACGGCGGCGACCCGGCCGCGCATCTGGTCGGGGGTGACGATCTGCACCAGGGTCTGGCGCACATAGACGCTCAGCATGTCGGCGCCGCCCAGGGTCGCCAGCGCCAGGACCGACAGCGGCATGTACTTCGACAGGCCGAACACCACGGTGGCCGCCCCGAACACCGCGACGCCGGTGAACATGATCACCCCCGCATGGCGGCGGATCGGGCGGCTGGCCAGGGTGACGGCCACCAGGGTCGCGCCGATGGCCGGGCCCGCCCTCAGAATTCCGAACCCCTGGGCGTCGGTGTGCAGCACGTCGCGCGCGAACACAGGAAGCAGCGCCGTCGCCCCGCCCAGCAGGACGGCGAACAGGTCCAGGGAGATGGCGCCGAACACGATCTTGTTGGTCCAGACGTAGGACAGCCCCTCCTTCATCAGCGCCCACCGCGAGCCGGGATTGACCACCGGCTGGGTGTTGCCCCGGATCAGGAAGACGCAGAGCGCCGCCAGCACATAGAGGCCGACGGTGACGGAGTAGGACAGCCCCGCGGATCTGGCGACCAGGAGGCCGCCCAGCGCCGGACCCAGGATCGAACCGCCCTGCCAGGCCAGGGAATTCCAGGCGATGGCCCGGGGCAGCAGGGACTTGGGCACCAGCATGGGGCCGAGCGCCGTGGAGGCCGGGCCCATATAGGCGCGGCTGGCTCCGAACATGGCCGACAGCGCCAGGAGCAGCGGGATCGACGCGAAATTGAAATAGGCGGCCAGGGCCAGGATCACCGCCGTGGTGATCTCGCCGGCGTAGCAGAACATCAGGATCTTGCGGCGGTCGTGGCGGTCGGCGGTTTCGCCGGCCGGCAGGGCCAGCAGGAAAACCGGCAGGAACGCCGCCAGGCCCAGCATGCCCACATAGAAGGCCGACTGCTTCACATCCATGGTCTGGCGGGCCACGGCGTACATCTGCCAGCCCAGGGCGACGCTCTGGATCTGCACCCCGAGCGTCGCGGCCACCCGGGCCGTCCAGAACATCATGAAGTCGCGCCGCTTCAGCAGCGCGCGAACGGAGAGGTCTTCGACGGGCGTTTCGGAAGGCAGGTCTGTCATGGGCGCGGCAACTTGGCCTGCGAAGCTTTGCAGGGCAATGGCGGCCGGGCTCGCATTTCGTTCGGGACCCCCGCCAGGGCGCAAAACTCACAAGACCTGATCGAAATGGTCGTTTGAGCGATCCGCAACCTGTCCGCATCCTGCGGTCGCAGGAGGTGGCCGCCATGACCCGCGAGGACATCATCAAGGCCTTCGCCGACCGCGCCCGGGCCGACGAGCGCGTCGCGGCGCTGTTCCTGGGCGGAAGCCTGGGCCGCGGGGAGGGTGACGCCTGGAGCGACGTCGACCTGATCCTGGTGGCGCGGCCCGACCACCACGCGGCCCTGGCGGCGGAGGCCCGCGTCTGGGCCGACGGCGTCGCAGAGGTCGTACTCTGGAAAACGCCCTATGTCGGCGTGCCGCTCTTTTGCGCCGTCACCGCCGAATGGCTTCGTTTCGACCTGACGGTGACGGTTCCCGGCCGAGTCATAGGGGCCCGATCGACCCTGAAACCCCTGGTCGATCACCTCGAGGTCTGGGCGGGCCTCCCTGAAACCCTGAGCCCCAAACCCATCGCTCCGGCGGAACTCCAGGCCCTGACGGAGGAGACCCTGCGCATCCTGGGACTGCTGCCGCTCGCGGTCGGTCGCGGCGAGTTCGCCGCCGGCGTCACGGGCGCCGGCCTGCTGCGCGGACAGCTCATCGCCCTGATGATCGCCGAGACCGAGCCGCCGCTGCCCCCCGGCGCGCTGCACCTCTCCCGCGTCGTCTCACCCGAGGACCTGGAGATCCTGGAGAGCCAGCCGGGGGCCGTCGCCACCCGCGCCTCGGTGATCGCCGCGTCGGAGACCTACGCCCGTCTGTTCCTGCCTCGCGCCCGCGTCTTGGCGGCGAAGGTCGGCGCCGTCTGGCCCGACGCCCTGGAAGCCGCGACCCGCGCCCATTGGCGCCGTGAGCTGGCGCTCGAACTGCCCTAGGCGGCGACGGTCTCTCCCAGGCCCCGCGCCCGGGCCTCGGCCGGCGAGAAATAGACCAGGCCGTCGCCCCAGTCGTAGGCGACCACCTCGGCCGGCGGCTGGGCGTCCTCGCCGCAGAGGAAGCTCAGTTCCCTGGAGGTCAGGACGCCCCAGCGTCCGAAGGCTTCCTGCGGCGTCGGGTCGGGGCGGGGATCGGCGGTGGCGCCGGGCAGGGCGGCCTCCAGGCCGGCGGCGTATTCCTCGTAATCCACCCAGCCGGCCACGGTCTGATCGCCGCCAGGGCCCCGGAAGATCAGGGTCGGCAGGGCGTAGCGGTCGTGCCCCTCGGAGTGCTTCAGCTCGCCGTTCATCGGGCTGTCGTGCTTGAGGTTGCGCACGAAGTCGTTGGGCTCGCGGGTCTCGCGCCAGTCGGCCTGGTAGGCGGCGGCCACCTCGGGGCGGGCCTGGTCGGCGCGCCAGCGGGCCTGGTCGAGCCCGGGCACGCCCTGGGCGGCGGCGGCGAACTCGTCGGAGGTCTGGGGCCCGAGGCCGAAGATGAAGATCTGCTCGCGGAACCGGCGCAGGACGGCGTGCGCCACATCCTGTCCCTGAAGCTCCGCGGCTTTCACCGCGCGGCCCATGGGATCGGTGGATTGAAGCATCAGGCGCATGGGATTGGGGTAGGGCATGCCGGTCAGCTTCCAGACCCGCTTCCAGTAGGCGCGCATGGGCTCGGCGGCGCTGACCCGGTCCCAGCCGTCCTTGCCGGCGGCGGCGTCGCCGACCAGCCCGCCCATCACCTTGCGCCAGGTCAGGTGGTGGCCGTGACGCCAGTCCAGCTTGCGCAGCAGGGGCTCGGCGCCCCAGGCGGTCGAACAGACGGCGTCGGTGTATTCGACGACTTCGATGGGTTCCATCGCGGGTTCTCAGGTCGGAGGCGGGACTGTCGCGGCTCACCGTCCGCCCCGACCGCAGGGTTGGCAAGGCGAAAGACCGTTCCTGCGGCCCGCATGGGCGGGTAGTAAGTCGCAGACGTTTGGGGAGTCGCGAATGACCGGCTGGGTGATCGGAGTGATGGTCGAGGTGGCGGGCGAGCCCCAGCCCCTGCGCCATTTCTACGCCATCGGCCACGAGGACCGGGCCAAGGCCGAATGGACGGCTCTGGACGCCGCCATGCTGGTGGGCGGGATCGCCACCAGCCCGTTCCGGGGCCTGGAGCCGGTCCAGATGCTGGCCCAGCTCACCCCGGCCCGGATGAAGCGGCTGGGCCTGCTGCCCAAGGAGGTCCGCGCCCTGGGACGCAAGTGGCCCCGCCGCTGGCTTGAGGTCGAAGCCTAGGTCGCCGCGGCGGTGATTTCCTTGATCATGGCCTGGACCGGAGCCTTGGCGCCCGCCGCCCACATGGCCCGCAGGTGTTCCAGCGTGTTGCCCGCGGCCCCGTCGAAGCGCCAGTCGCAGTTGGTGAACTTGCAGTTCCTGAACACCGGCGCCGCGCCGCCCCCATAGACCAGACGGCAGTCGCGGAATTCGCAGTCGTCGAAACGCTCGCCATCCAGGGCGACGGTCTCGTGGTTGTAACTCATCGAAGAGGTCATGACTCGGACTCGCGATCGGCCGGAGCCTCAGGGGTTTCGGGAGCCTTCTCGGCCTGCTTGGCGGCGGCCTTCTGGGCCGCCTTGGCGGCCTTCTGGCGTTCCCGTTCCATGCGTTCGAATTGGTAGTTCGGCTTACGCGCCATCTGCGGATTCCTTTGTAAACCGGCCGCACTTGCAGCCGGTCTGAATGTACGGGTGGAGGACGGCTCGCCTATTCGTCGAACGGCGGGGGCAGACGCCCGGCCTTGAACAGGACGATCGGATCCTCGTCATAGTCGCCCATCTCGACATCGGCCGAGGTGGAGAAAGCCACCACGCCCAGCCGGAAGGGGGCCAGGCGTTCGGCCTTGCGTCGGGCCTCTTCCGCCGTCGCGCATCCCACCTGCGGCTCGGCCCTGAGGGCCTGGCCGCGGCCGGCCGTGTAGGCCTGGATGATATAGACGGTTTCCCTGGCCATAGGCGTCTCAGACGCCGCCGGAGGCGCTGCGTCAAGGCCGAAGGGTGGAAAGCGGCGAATCGGCCGCGACCCGGCGACCGTTGACGGAAGGCCTGCGCGGCCCTATTTGCGCGGCCTTCGACCACGCCGAGCCGACCTCGATGCGAGAATTGCGACGAACCGGGCGCGCCAGCCGCGCCGCCTGATCTTCCCGCCCCGGGACCGCGCGCCAGCGGTCACGGGCTCGTCGCCATTCGCATCCAGAGCTCGCCCCCAATGATCGCCCCATCGTCCGCGCCCCCGGCGCCCGACATCCGTAACGAACAGCCTTCCGACGACGCCGCCGTCGAAGCCCTGCTGGAGCACGCCTTCGGCCCGGGCCGTTTCGCCAAGGCGTCCGAACGGGTGCGAGAGTTCGCCGAGTTCCGGCCCGACTTGTCGTTCTGCGCCTGGGAAGGCGAACGGCTGGTGGGCTCGGTGCGGATGTCGAAGGTCCATGTCGGCGCGACCCCCGCGATCTTCCTCGGGCCGCTGGCGGTGGAGGCCGACCAGCGCAAGAACGGCCTGGGCGGCGTCCTGGTGCAGCGCGCCTGCGCGGCGGCTAGGGCGGCGGGCTTCCAGGTGGTGCTGCTGGTGGGCGACGAGCCGTATTTCTCGCGCTTCGGGTTCGCGGCGGCCCCGACCCGTCAGGTGCGCCTGCCCGGTCCGGTGGACCAGCGCCGGGTGCTGGCCTGGGGCGCCTCGGAGCCGCTCGTGGGCCCGGTCACGGCATGACCCAGCGTCGCGGTTGAGCCGGAGGGTCGGCGCGCCTACCTTTAGCGCATGGCGGAGTCGATCCAGAAAACGGGCCTAGACGGCGTGATCGCGGCGGCGAAACAGGCGCCGGGCCGCGGGCTGCCGCCCGTGCACCTGTGGAATCCCACCCACTGCGGCGACATCGACATCGTCATCAAGAAGGACGGCCTGTGGTTCCACGAGGGCACGCCCATCGGGCGCGAGGCCCTGGTGCGGCTGTTCTCCACCGTCCTGCGCAAGGATCCCGACGGCTTCCACCTGGTCACGCCGGTGGAGAAGATGCGCATCACCGTCGAGGATGCGCCGTTCATCGCCGTGCGGGTCGACCGCGAGGGCGAGGCCCTGAAGTTCCTGACCAATGTCGGCGACGAGGTCGAGGCGGGACCGGAAAACGAGATCCGGGTCGAGATGGACGAAAAGACGGGCGAGCCTCGCCCCTATCTGCACGTCCGTCGCGGCCTGGAGGCGCTGATCGCCCGTCCGGTCTTCTATGAGCTGGTCGAGCTGGCCGAGGAACGCGAGACCCCGGAAGGCCCGCGCCTGGGCGTCGCCTCCAACGGCGCCTGGTTTCCGGTCGGACCGGCGGGGGCCCATCGCCTGTGAACGCCCCCCTGAGCGCCAAGCCGGTCAGCGCGCACACGGCCTCGGCCGAGCTGCGCGACTGGATCGTCGCCCACCTCGATCCGCTGGAGGAGGTGGAGCCTACGGTCCGCACCTCGGACTTCGACCTGTCGCCCGCCCCGCAGCCGCCCACCACGACGGAGCTGACGCCCGCCTCGGTGCTGATCGGGCTGATCGAACGCGAGGTCGGCTATTCGGTGCTGCTGACCCGCCGGGTGGACACCATGCGCCGCCATGCGGGCCAGATCGCCCTGCCGGGCGGCCGGCGCGACCCGGGCGAGACCCCGTGGGGCGCGGCCCTGCGCGAGGCGCATGAAGAGGTCGGGCTGCACCCTGGATTCGTCTCCCTGGCGGGATTGTCCTCGCCCTATCAGACCGGCACCGGCTACCTGATCACCCCGGTGGTCGGCTTCGTGGCCCCCGGATTCACCCTGACGCCCAATCCTGACGAGGTGGCCGACATCTTCGAGACGCCGTTCGGCTTCCTGATGGACCCGGCCAATCACGAGGAGCACGAGCGCGAGGCGCCCACCGGCGAGCGGCGGCGCTTCTACGCCATGACCCACGACGAGCGGTTCATCTGGGGCGCCACGGCCGGCATCCTGCGGGCGCTCTACCAGCGGCTCTACGGGGCGGCGATTGGTTAGGCTGCTGATCGAGCGCGTCCTGTTGCTGGCCGCGCCCTTCGCGGCCTGGTTCATCTGGCGCGAGGTCGCGCGGCGCACGGGCCGCCCGATGGGCTCCACCCCCTGGCCCTGGCTGTTCGCGGCCGGCGCGGTGCTGGTGGGGCTTTCGCTGATGGCCTCGGCGATGTTCCACGACGACAATCGCGCCGAGATCTACGTCCCGGCCGTCACCAGTCCCGACGGGCGCGTTTCGCCCGGCCATTTCGAGAAACCACGGAACCCATGACCGAACGTCTCGGCCAACGACCTTGGATGACCTCGCCGCAGGTGACGCGGGTGTTCGACGCCCTCGAGGCCCTGGGCGGCCCGGGCTGCGTCCGGTTCGTCGGCGGCTGCATCCGCAACGCCCTGCTGAAAACCGCCGTCGACGACGTCGACATCGCCACGGTGCTGACTCCCGACCAGGTGACCGAGGCGCTGACGAAGGCGGGGATCAAGGCCGTGCCCACCGGGATCGACCATGGCACCGTCACCGCGGTGGCGGACAGCAAGCCCTTCGAGATCACCACGCTGCGGCGCGACGTGGTCACCGACGGCCGCCGCGCGGTGGTGGCGTTCACCACCGACTGGTCGCAGGACGCGCAGCGGCGCGACTTCACCCTCAACGCCATCTACGCCGACCGCGACGGGACCCTGTTCGACCCCACGGGGCGCGGGATCGAGGACGCCAGGGCCGGGCGCATCGTCTTCGTGGGCGATCCGGCGACCCGGATCGCCGAGGACCACCTGCGCATCCTGCGGTATTTCCGGTTCCTGGCCTGGTACGGCAAGGGCGCGCCGGACCCCGCGGCCGTGGCCGCATGCCACGCCGGGCGCGAGTTGATCTCCAGCCTTGCCGCCGAACGGATCTCCAAGGAGATGCTGAAGCTGGTCGCCGCCGACGAGCCGCGGCCGGCGCTGCGGCTAATGGCCGAAACCGGCGTGCTCGCCCAGGTCCTGCCGTCGGCCAAGGACCTCTCCGCGTTCGAAGCGCTGGTGGCCATCGAAAGCGACATGCTGTTCGTCAACGACCCGGTGCTGCGCCTGGCGACGCTGCTTCCCGACGACCAGGTGGGCGCGGCCCAGGCCGCCGAGCGCCTGCGCCTGTCCAACGAGACCAGGGACCGGCTGGCGGCCGCCATGGGCAAGACCCCGCGCATCACCAGCTGGATGAGCCCGCGCGAGAGCCGCCGGGCCGTCTACAGCCTCGGCGCCCAGACCTTCGCCGACCGGGTGAAGCTGGCCTGGGCCAGGTCCCAGCGCTCCGCCGCCGCCCATCAGTGGCGCGGCCTTCTGGCCCTGGGCGAAAGCTGGACGCCGCCGGCCTTCCCGCTGACCGGCCAGGACGTGCTCAATTCCGGCGTGCCCAAGGGCCCGATGGTGGGCGAGGTGCTGCGCGAGGTGGAGGAATGGTGGATCGACCACGACTTCATCGACGACAAGTTCTCCGCCATCGAGAAGCTGAAGGCGGTGGCCCAGGGCATGGCCTATTGAAGATGAAGCTCGCGATCCTGGAGACCGGAGCGCCGCCGCCCGGCGTCAGGGAACGGTTCGGCGACTATCCCTCGATGTTTCGCCGGCTGCTCGGCGAGGACGCCTACGACTACCAGACCTTCGACGTCGAAGGCGGCCGGCTGCCGCAGCGGGCGGAGGCGTTTGGCGCCTATATCGTCACCGGCTCGTCGGCGGGGGTTTACGACCCGCTGCCCTGGATCGATCCGCTCAAGGACTTCCTGGTCTCCGCCAAGGGCCGCGCCGCCCTGGTCGGCGTCTGCTTCGGCCACCAGATCATGGCCGAGGCGTTCGGCGGCAGGGTGATCAAGTCTCCCAAGGGCTGGGGCGTGGGCCTGCACCATTACGACGTCCGCGAGCCGCGGGACTGGATGGACGACGGCCCGCGGATCGGGGTTCCGGCCTCGCACCAGGACCAGGTGGTGGAGCCGCCGCCCGGCGCGCGGGTGCTGGCGGCCAGCGAATTCACCCCGTTCGGCATGCTGGCCTATGGCGACCAGCCGGCCATCTCGATCCAGCTGCACCCCGAGTTCGAGCCCGCCTACGCCAAGGCCCTGATCGAAAATCGTCGCGGAACCCGATTCACCGACGAGCAGGCGGACGCGGCCATCGCCAGCTTCGACGCGCCGGACGACCGTTCGCGGGTCGGCGGCTGGATCCGGCGCTT
>DASUIJ010000020.1:0-14471 GCA_036279815.1 Phenylobacterium sp.
CGTCCGCCTCGCCGTCCGCGACCTCGACGCCCACCGGCGCTTCTACGCCGAGGCCCTGGGGCTGCCGGAGGAGCCTTGCGCCACCGGGGCCGCCTTCCGGGCCGGGGAAACCCTGCTGATCCTCGAACAGAGTCCCGACGCCCCCTCCGACGCGGGCATGCAGGGCAAGGGCTGGCGCTACATCACCTTCCAGGTGTTCAAGGTCGACGAGGAGCACGCCCGCGTCCTGGCCAAGGGCGGCCGCGAGGCCATGGCCCCGGTGACGCTGGGGACCACGGCGCGGATCTCCATGGTCCGCGACCCGGACGGCAACTGGATCGAGCTGTCCCAGCGGGCCTCGATCGTCGGTTCGCTCACCTAGGGACGCCATGGACATGCGGCCCCGCCTGACCGATCGTGGGAAAAAGCGGGTCGGGGAGCGGACGGCATGAGCAGGGCCTTGGTGCTGGGCGGCGGCGGACCGGTGGGGATCGCCTGGGAGTCCGGCCTGATCGCGGGCCTGGCCCGCGCGGGCGTCGACCTGGCGAACGCCGACTTCATCATGGGCACCTCCGCCGGCTCCTTCGTGGGCGCCCGGCTGGCCCTCGGCGCCGATCCCCAGTCCCTGGTCGATCCGATCCTGGCCGAGACCCCTGGGGTCCGCGGCGCCGGGAGCCCGTCCTCGCCCGGCAAGGCCGCGCCCGATCTCACCCGCCTGATGCGGCTGATGGTCGAGTCCCATTCCGGCGTGCGCGATCCGCGGGCGGTGCGCCAGGACATCGGCGCCTTCGCCCTGGCCGCCGAAACCCCCGACGAGGCCGCCTTCATCCAGAGCTTCGGCCGCGCCTTCGCCAGCCTTCCGGACGACGCCTGGCCGCAGCGCGACTACGCCTGCACGGCCGTCGACGCGGCTACCGGGGAGTTCCAGCTCTGGACCCGCGACAGCGGCGTCGGGGTCACCCGCGCCGTCGCCTCGTCCTGCAGCGTGCCCGGCGTCTATCCGCCGGTCAGCCTGAACGGCCGCCGCTACATGGACGGCGGCATGCGCTCCTCCACCAACGCCGACCTGGCCGTCGGCCACGAGCTGGTGGTGGTGGTCCAGGTCCGGGTCGGCGCGGCGGCGGGCGCCGCCGCCGAGGCCTACGCCAGGCGCTTCGAGGAGGAGGTCGGGGTCCTGCGCGGCGGCGGCGCGCAGGTCGTGGTGCTCAGTCCCGACGAGGGCAGCCAGGCTGCCATGGGCGTCAATCTGATGGACTTCCGAAACCGCGTCCCCGCCGCCCGCGCCGGTCTGGCCCAGGGCGAGGCCGAGGCGCAGGCCCTGCGCGCGGTCTGGCCCTAGCCCTTGCGCCCCGCACGTCCGGGGCCACCTGTAGCCGCATGACCGAAGCCCTCGCCGTCATCGACGAAGCCGCCTACGAGGCCGCCGCCCGCGCCGAGCTGGCGCGGTGGCGCGAGTCCATGCTCAAGGGCCCCTCCCTGCTCGACCGCGCCGCCCGCGGCCTCCAGGCGAAGATCAACCAGGTGATCCCCGAACGGGTGCACGCCGCGGTCACCGCGGTGATCGAGAAGATGACCCGCGCCATCGCCGTGGGCGCCGACCTCACCACGGCCCGGCCCCTGGCCGGCGCCTCGCTCAGCGAGCGCGAAGCCGAGGTGCGCCGCCGGATCGCAGCCTACCGCGCCGCCGCGGCGGCCGAGGGCGGGGTGGCCGGGGCCGGCGGCTTCGCCCTGGCGCTGGCCGAGTTCCCGACCCTGATCGCCACCAAGATCAAGCTGCTGTTCGACATCGCCGCCCTCTACGGCCACGACGGCGCGCGCCTGTCGGAGCGGCTCTACATCCTGTCGATCTTCCAGCTGGCTTTTTCCGGCGCGGACCACCGCCGCGACGTGCTGGCGGCCATGGCCGGCTGGGACCAGGCCGCCCATCCCGACAGCCTGGACGCCGTGGACTGGCGGCGCTTCCAGCAGGAATACCGCGACTATATCGACCTGGCGAAGATGGCCCAGCTGATCCCGCTGATCGGCGCCCCGGTCGGCGCCGTGGTCAACTACCGCCTCCTCGACCGCCTGGGCGAGACCGCGATCAACGCCTACCGGATGCGCTGGTTCGCCTGATCAGCCGTTGCGCTTCACATAGGCCCGGATCGCCGCGATCACCTGGTCCTGGGCGTCGGGCGTCAGGTAGGGGTGCATGGGCAGGCTCATCACCACCTCGGCCTTGGCCTCGGTGACCGGCAGGCCGCCCGGCGTCGGATAGCCGGAATAGACGCCCTGCCTGTGGATCGGGATCGGGTAGTAGACCGCCGTCGGAATCTCGGCCCCGCGCAGGTGGGCGATCAGGCCGTCCCGGTCCTCCGCCTCGATGGTGTACTGCGCCCAGACGCTGACGCCGCCGGCGATCACCCCGGGGACCTTGACCACGTCGCTCAGCCCCTCGGCGTAGCGGGCGGCCACGACGTTCCGTGCACGGATCTCGTCGGCGAAGATGGTCAGCTTCTGCAGCAGCACCGCGGCCTGGATCGTGTCCATCCGGCTGTTCATGCCCACCCGCATGTTCATGTACTTGGGGTCGTGGTCGAAGGTCTTGCCCTCGATGTCCGACTTCACCGCCTGGCCGTGGACGCGCAGGGACACCAGCAGGTCGTGGAACCCGGCGTCCTTCGACAGGATCGCCCCGCCGTCGCCGTAGCAGCCCAGGGGCTTGGCCGGGAAGAAGCTGGTGGTGGCGATGTCGGCCCAGTGGATCGGGTGCTTGCCGTTCAGGGTGCAGCCGAAGCCCTGGGCGGAATCGGCGATCAGCTTCAGCCCGTGCTTCTTCGCCACCGCCGAGATCGCCGGATAGTCCGCCGGCTGGCCGAACAGGTCGACGGCGATGATCGCCCGGGGCGTCAGCTCGCCCTTGGCCTTCACCGCCTCGATCGCCGCGTCCAGCCTGGCGGGGTCGAGGTTGTAGGTGTCTTCCAGCACATCGACGAACACCGGCGAGGCGCCCACCAGCGGCATCACCTCGGCCGTGGCGGCGAAGGTGAACGAGGGGCAGAACACCGCGTCGCCGGGCCCGATCCCCCAGGCCATCAGCGGCAGCTGCAGCGCTTCGGTGCCCGAGCCGCAGGACAGCACGAACGGCGCCTCGCCGAATTCGCCCAGCGCCTTCTCGAACTGGCCGATCTCCGGACCCATGATGTAGGCGCCCGAGCGCACCACCTTCAGGATGGCGTCCTCCAGGGGCTGGCCCAGGCGCAGGCGCTGGGCCTGGAGGTCGATGAACGGAATGGCCATGGTCGGGTCTCGCGGAATCGAAGCGGCGCGCTAATTCGCACGCGTCGCCCAATGACGCCAAACACGCTTGTTTTCGCAAGGTTTCGGTTCGCGCCGCGGGCGCCTCAGCCCACCGCCTCGCCGGGCGCATCTGCGAAGACGGGGCCGGTGACCTCGAGCCCCTTCCGGCCTGCCGGGAGGGGTTCGTCTTTTCAGCTCCGCGTCATCAGCGCCGGCCCGCCCATGGCCGGATCGCTGATCGAGGGCCTGCCCGTCTCCAGCCGCCCGGCCAGCCGGCGCAGGAAACCCGGGCGGTCCGGGCTGGTGATCGACAGGTCGTACCAGCCTGCGCCCGCGCCCTGGCCGACCATGCGCGACACCGAGCCGCCGGGCTTCAACGTCGCGCGCCACGGCGCATGGCCATAGGCCGGCGAGGCGACCGCCAGCCGCAGCGCCCTGGGGCCGGGATTGCGAAGGGTCAGGCGGATCGCGCCCTTCGCCGGGTCGAAGGCGGCCGAGACCTCGGCGGCGTCGGCGGGATCGCCGGCGAAATGGCGATGGAATCCGTTCGGACCCAGCACCCAGAGGTCATAGCCGCCGGGCTCGGGGCTCCAGGTCCCGGCGATCGCCTTGCCCCCCTCGACCGTATAGCGGCGCGGCGCGCGGTCCAGGCGGCGGCGGTCATAGACGTGGAATACGGCGCCCAGCCTGCCGCTGTTGCGGAAGGTCAGGCCGATCCCCTCCGGCCCGACGGCGGCCTCCACGTCCAGCGCGTAGCCCAGGGCGCGCGACGGCCGGGTTCCCCTGGCCTGCTCGGGCGCGGCGGGCAGGGCCGGCGTCGGGGGGCGGGTGGTCTTCTTCAGCGCCGCGGCCCGGGCGGCGATCTCGGCCGTCTCCGGCAGGCCCGCGGCGAAGGCCTTGCGGTTGGGGGTCTTGAAGTCGAAGGCCGAGGTCAGGTCGCCGCACACCGCGCGCCGCCAGGGCGAGATGTTGGGCTCGGCCACCCCGAACCGGGCCTCCAGGAACCGGATCACCGAGGTGTGGTCGAACACTTCGGAATCGACCCAGCCGCCACGGCTCCACGGCGAGATGACGATCATCGGCGTCCGCGGTCCCAGGCCATAGGGCCGTCCCATCAGCTCCGGGCGTTCGCCGGAGGCCTCGGTGGGGTTGGAGACCAGGTGGTATTCGCCGGCCGTGTCCACGGTCGAGCCGCCCGCCATCGCGCCCGAGGCGTCCTTCGACGGCGGCGCAGGGGGCGGCAGGTGGTCGAAGAAGCCGTCGTTCTCGTCGAAGTTCAGGAACAGCACGGTCTTGGACCAGACCCTGGGATCGGCGGTCAGCGCCTCGATCACCCGGGCGGTGTAGTCGGCGCCCTGGGCCGGGCTCGACGGGCCGGGGTGCTCGCAGTCCCTGGCCCCGGCGACGACGTAGGACACCGCCGGCAGGGTTCCCGCCAGGACGTCGGCGCGCAGCCGGTCCAGCTTGTGGGTGGTCAGGCCCTCGGCCGCCAGCCGGGGATCGGAACCCGGAACCTTGCGCCAGGAGTCCCGGAACGCCTGGAACCCCACCACCGGGTTGTCGGTGAAGTTGTCGGCCATGTCCTGGTAGATCCGCCAGGAGATCCCCGCCGCCTGCAGCCGCTCCACATAGGTGGTCCAGCGATAGGGCTCCTTGGCGCCGCCGATCTCCACGAAGCGGTCGTGGGAATTGGTGATCGAGGGCCCGCCGCTCCCGCCGCTGGGATCGTTGGTTCCGGTCCACAGGAACAGGCGGTTGGAGTTGGTCCCCGCCTGGATCGAGCAGTGGTAGGCGTCGCAGACCGTAAAGGCCTGGGCCAGGGCGAACTGGAAGGGGATGTCCTGCGCCCGGTAGTAGCCCATGGCGTGCTCGCCCTTGGCCCTGGGCCAGTCGGCGATCCGGCCCTCGTCCCAGGCGGCCTGGGCGTCGGCCCAGTTGTGCGGCGTGCCCTCCACCCGCATGTGGGCGAAGGTCTGGGCGGTGTTGAGGTGGAAGGGCGCGATCAGCGGCGGACGCCCGGCGCCCGGCCCGTTGGCCTGGGTCCAGACGGTGCGGCCGTCCTTCGTCGGGATCGGGAAGCGGTCGGCGAACCCGCGCACCCCGGCCATCGACCCGAAATAGTGATCGAAGCTGCGGTTCTCCTGGGTGAGGATCACCACATGCTCGACATCGCGGATCGTGCCGGTCCGCACATCGGCGTCGATGCTGAGCGCCCGGGCGATGGCCGGCGGCAGGGTGGCGGCGGTCACCCCGGCCGCCATCAGGAACTTCCGCCGGTCGATGCTGCTCATGGGGCGACTCCGGGTCCGCCTATTCCTTGTAGACGACGCCGCCCTTCATCACGAAGCCGACCTTCTGCAGCACCGACACGTCGGCCAGCGGGTCGCCCTTCACCGCCACGATGTCGGCGGCGTGGCCCGGCGTCAGGCTGCCGACCTGGCTGGAGAGGTTCAGGTGGTCGGCGGCGTTGACCGTGGCGGCCCGGATCGCCTCCAGCGGGGTCAGGCCGGCCTTCACCAGCAGCACGAACTCGTAGGCGTTGTCGCCGTGGGCCGAGACGCCGGTGTCGGTGCCGAAGGCGATCTTCACGCCGGCGTCGTGGGCGCGGCGGGCCATGTCCAGCATCCTCGGCCCGGCCTCCAGGGCCTTGGCGCTCTGGGCGGGGGTCAGGAAGTTGTTCGGGCCGGACGCCACCTTGGCCACGAAGTCCCCGGCCTCCAGGGTCGGCACCAGATAGGCGCCGTTCTTCTTGAAAAGGGCGATGGATTCGGCGTCCAGATAGGTGCCGTGCTCGATGGAGTCGCCGCCCGCCTTCAGGAAGGCGTTGATGCCGTCGACCCCGTGGGCGTGGGCGGTGACGCGGCGGCCCATGCGGTGGGCCGAATCGACGATGGCCACCAGCTCGTCGTCCGAGAACTGCTGGGCGAGGCCTGCGGCGGTGTTGGACAGCACCCCGCCGGTGGCGGTGATCTTGATGATGTCGGCGCCCAGCCAGACCTGCTCGCGCACCGCGCGGCGGCAGTCGTCCGGCCCCGAGCACACCGAGCCCGGCCGCAGCACGTGCATCACGTCCTCGCGGAAGCCGTTCACGTCGCCGTGGCCGCCGTGCACCGAGATCGCCGAGCCCGCCGCGATGATCCTGGGCCCTGGCACGTCGCCCAGCGCCGTGGCCTTGCGGAGCGCGAAGATCGCGTCGTTGTCCGCGCCCAGGTCGGCCACGGTGGTGAAGCCGGCCATCAGGGTGCGCCGGGCGTAACGCGCGCCGACCATGGCCTGCTCGGCCGAGGACTGGGTCACCTCGTCCAGTCGGGAATTCGGGTTCTGCTGGCTGGTCAGGTGGACGTGGCTGTCGATCAGGCCCGGCAGCACGAAGCTGTCCTTCAGGTCCACGACCTTGCCGCCCGGCTCGGAGACGTAGCCGTCGGCGATTCGCACCACCTTGCCGTCCAGGACCACCAGGGTCTTGGCGGTCTCGACCTTGCCGGTGGCCGGATCGACCAGCACCTTGCCGGCCTGGACGAAGGTGGCGGGCTCGGCCGCCTGGGCGGACGCCGACAGCGCCAGGGTCGCGGCCAGCGCCACGCCCGAAATCAGGTTCTTCACGGAGGTCAGCCCCACAAAATCCCGGGGCCCCGCCCCGTCGCTGGGCGAACCTTAGGCGTGGCCACGGGGTTGCGCCAGGGGGCCTTTGCCAACCCTGGCGTGTCATCCCGGCCGGAGCGCGCTGCGCGGAAGGCCGGGACCGATGGCCGCCGATCCTTCCGGACCGCCCCGCGCATGTGGGTTCCGGACAAGCCGCGTTTGCGGCCTTCCGGGACGACACACGGGTTGGAGGTCAGATCTGCCGCGCGCGGCCTTCCCAGTAGGGCGCTCTGACCTTGTTGCGCTGGATCTTGCCGGCTTCCGAGCGGGGCAGCTCGGTGACGAAGTCCAGGCTGCGGGGCACCTTGAAGGCCGGCAGGGTGGCGCGGCCGAACTCCAGGATCTCCTGGGCGAGCTGGTCGGAGGGCTCGTAGCCGGGCTTCAGCAGGATGACCGCCTTGACCTGTTCGCCCCACTCGTCGTGCGGAATCCCCACGGTGGCGCTGTCGGCCACGGCCGAGTGCTTGATCAGTTCGTTGTCGACTTCCTGCGGATAGATGTTCACCCCACCGGAGATGATGGTCTCCGCGTTCCGGCCGGTGAGGAACAGGTAGCCGTCCTCGTCGAAATAGCCGACGTCGCCCATGGTGAAATAGTCGCCGACCCGGTTCGACTGGGTCTTGGCCTCGTCCTTGAAGTAGGTGAAGCCGCCGCCGGGCGGGAGCTGGTGATAGATGGTCCCGGCCACGCCGGTGGGGCACTCGGCGCCCTGGTCATCGAGGATCTTGGAGCCGAGCATTTCCGGGCGCTTCCCGACGCTGCCGGGCTTCCGCAGCCATTCCTCGGAGTTGATGGTGAAGCCGGCGCCGCCTTCGGAGCCGGCGTAGTATTCGCTCAGCACCGGGCCGAACCACTCGATCATCGCGAACTTCACCTCCGGCGGGCAGGGCGCCGCGCCGTGGACGATGTATTTCACGTGGCTGACGTCGTACTTGGCCTTCACCTCGTCGGGCAGGGCCAGCAGGCGCTGGAACATGATCGGCACGAGGTGGAAGTGGGTGACTTTCAGCTCGGAGATCGTCCGCAGCACGAGCTCGGAATCCCACTTGTCGATGAAGACCAGCGGCACCCCGGCGCCCATGGCGGCGCGGACGTCGAAGGCCAGCGGTGCGGCGTGATAGGCCGGGCCGGCGCACATCTGCACCGAGGTCTCGTGGTCGTAGCCGCGCAAGGCGTACATGGCCTGGGGCGTCACCACCGCGCCGGGCCGGTAGACCCCCTTCGGACGCCCGGTGGTGCCCGAGGTGTACATCATCTGGTTGCCCAGCACGGGATCGGGGATGTCGTCGCCGTCCAGGGGCGCGAGCATGGTCTCGTAGTCGGTGAAACCCTCGATGTGGCCGCCGACCGCAAGCTTCAGGATCAGGTCGGGGCATTGCTCGGCGGCGTGGGCCACGTTGGCGACCCGGGCCTCGCCGACCAGCACCTTGGCCTCGCAGTCCTGGATGATGTAGGCGATCTCGTCGGCCGTGAGGTGCCAGTTGACCGGCGTGATGCGGATGCCCGAACGCAGGGCGGCCGCCAGGACCTCGACGAATTCCGCGCGGTTGGAGCAGACCAGGGCCAGGGAGTCGCCGGGCTCAAGCCCGTGCTGGCGGAAGAGGCGGGCCAGCCGGTTGGCGTTGGCGTTGATCTCGGCGAAGGTTCGCGTGCGGCCTGTCGGATCGTAGATGGCGGTCTTGAGCGGATGGACACGCGCCCACACGGCGGTGGTCATCCCGACCTGGGCTGCGGCTTCCAGCTGCTCTTGCAGACTCACGGCGTCTTTCAAATCGTCCATTCAAATTCCTCCCGTCGCCGTTAGGCCCGGCGCAATGACTAAATTCCAGGGCGGCGTTTTGTCGGCGCTCGCAGGCGAAATGCGCCCGCGAGGGTGACCGCGTCCGTCCCCGGACTCGCACCATGACAGGGCCGCGCGCGCGCGACAACGCCTGCTGCGGCCGCAGCGTCGGGACGCCGCCATCGGAGCGGCGGGTTTGGCGGCGCCGGCGGCGGCGGGCCCTAGCCGAACGTCTTGGCCGCCCAGCGCCAGATGAAGAACCCCACGGCCGCCGCCGTCCCTGTCAGGAACGTGCCCCAGGTGATGTCGGCCACGGTGATCGAGGTGGCCCAGACCTTCAGGGTCGCCTGGTTGGTCAGGTCGTAGGTGGCGTAGGCGAAGGCGCCCAGCGCGGCGCCGGTGAGGGCCGCCTTCTTCCAGGAGCCCTCGCGGCCCGCCGGGACCACCGCCAGTCCCACCACCCCCAGGACATAGACCAGATAGAAGATCACGGCGGCGGTCAGGTTGACCTTGTCGGCCAGCACCGGGTCGAGGGTCGGCCGGTAGACCCTGGCGCTCAGCCAGGCCAGCCAGACGAAGTCGATGGCCGCGAAGGCCAGTCCCGTGCCCAGATAGGTGATGATGTATTTCAGCATGTGCGGGCTCAGGCCGTCGGCTTCAGGCGATAGTGGCTGACGCCCCATTCGGCGCCGCCCCGGTGGCCGAACAATCCGGCGGTGGCCAGGAAGAACAGCCGCCAGCGCCGCTTCCACAGCACCGCCTGGTCGCCATAGACCTCGCGCAGCACGACGCCGATCTCGCGGGCGTTGCGGTCGTAGTTCTCCAGCCAGTCCTCGGCCGTGCGGCGATAATGCTCGCCGCTCCAGCGCCAGTCGGCCTCCACCTCGAACAGGTCGGGGAACTGCCGGATCAGGTCGTGGCTGGGCATCACCCCGCCGGTGAAGAAGTGCCGGCCGATCCAGTCGGCCTCGTCCTCCGCCTCGAAGCGGTAGGGCGTGGTCCTGTGCGTGAAGACGTGGATGAACATCCGGCCGTCCGGATGGAGCCAGCTCCTGGCCCGGGTCAGCAGGGCCCGCCAGTTGGCCATGTGCTCGAACATCTCCACCGAGACGATGCGGTCGAACTTCGCCGCCTCGCCTTCGAAGTCGTTCATGTCCGCGGTGATCACCGTCAGGTTGGTCAAGCCCTCGGCCCGGGCCCGTCCGCGGATGAATTCGCGCTGGCTGCGGGAGTTGGACACCGAGGTCACCTTGGCGTTGGGCAGGGTGCGGGCCATCCAAAGGGACAGCGAACCCCAGCCGCAGCCCAGCTCCAGGATGGCCTGTCCGTCCCTCAGGTCGGCGTGAAGGGCGGTCTGGGACAGCGCCGCGTCCTCCGCCTCGCCCAGGCTTTCGGCGCCGTCGCCATAGAGGCAGCAGGAATATTTCAGGTTCGGCCCCAGCACCTTCTCGAAAAAGGCGGCGGGCAGTTCGTAATGCTGGGCGTTGGCGGCGCCGGCGTGCTCGGCGATCGGGCGGCGCGCCATCTCGGCGGCGAACTGCGCGTCCGCGCCGGCCGGGGCGGACGCCAGCTGGCGCCGCGCGTTCGACACCAGCAGATCCACCGCCGCGCGGCGCACCAGGTCGGGCAGGGGCGCGCCCTCGAAGGCGTTGATGGCGGCGGCGAGGAGCGACATGGGGGTTCCTTCGGGAAGCGGGGGCAGGGCCGGGCCTGCCGGGTGGATACGGCCGGAACGGGCGCCTGGATGCACCGTGCATCCGCCGGGCGGGTCATCGCGTAACTGCTCCAGCCTGACCCTGGAGAGGACCTGCCCTGTGACTTTCATCACGCCCGTGAAGCCGCCGCTGCGCATCGCCGTCATCGGCGGGGGGATCGCGGGCCTGTCGGCCGCATGGCTGCTGGGCCGGCGTCATCGGGTGACCCTGTTCGAGACCGACCATCGCCTCGGCGGCCACGCCCACACCCTCGAAGCCCCGGGCCGCAAGGGGCCGGTCCCGGTGGACACCGGCTTCATCGTCTTCAACGAGGCGAACTACCCCAACTTCACCGCCCTGCTCGACCACCTGGGCGTGGCCAGCCAGCCGGCCGACATGGCGCTTTCGGTGTCGCTGGACGACGGCGC
The DNA here is from genome assembly GCA_036279815.1 of Phenylobacterium sp. GTDB lineage: Bacteria > Pseudomonadota > Alphaproteobacteria > Caulobacterales > Caulobacteraceae > Phenylobacterium. The sequence continues at coordinate 10,803 of DASUIJ010000020.1, forward strand.
GTTCGAATACTCCTCGGCCGCCCTGTTCGCCCAGAAGCGCAACGTCTTCTCCGCGCGCTACTGGAACATGCTGCGCGACGTGACCCGGTTCTACCGCCAGGGCCCGCGCGACCTGCCCGACCTCGAGACGCCGCTCACCAGCCTCGACGACTATTTGGCCCAGAAGGGCTACTGCAACGCCTTCCGGGACGACCACCTGCTGCCCCAGGCGGCGGCCATCTGGTCCACGCCCCTGGCCCAGATCCGCGCCTATCCCGCCGCCGCCCTGATCCGCTTCTTCCAGAACCACGGCATGATGACGGTGTTCGGCCGCGGCCTCTGGCGCACCGTCGCCGGCGGCAGCCGCGCCTATGTCTCGCGCCTGGTCGAGGCCTTCGAGGGCGAGATCCGCATGGGCGCCCGGGTGGCCGGGGTCCGCCGCACGCCCCAGGGCGTCGAACTGCGTCACGAGGGCGGCCGGATCGAACGGTTCGACCAGGTGGTGATCGCCACCCACGGGGACACGGCGCTCCGTCTGCTGGACGACCCCACGGCGCGGGAGAAGCGCATCCTGGGCGCCTTCCGGTATTCCAGCAACACCGCCGTGCTTCACACCGACAAGGCCCTGATGCCCCGGCGCCGCGCCGCCTGGACCAGCTGGAACCACATCGGCCGCCGCGCCGACCCGGACCAGGGAAGCGTCACCTACTGGATGAACCGGCTGCAGAGCCTCAAGGACGCGCCGGACCTGTTCGTCACCCTCAACCCCAACCGCCCGGTGGCGCCCGAGCATCACATCCACACCGACCACTACGACCATCCGCTGTTCGACGCCGGCGCGATCTCGGCCCAGCGCGAGCTCTGGTCCCTGCAGGGCGTGGGCGGGACCTGGTTCTGCGGCTCCTATTTCGGCCACGGCTTCCACGAGGACGCCCTGCAGTCGGGCCTGGCCGTCGCCGAGTCCCTGGCCGGCGTGCGCCGTCCGTGGAAGGTCAGGGACGAGTCCGGCCGCATCCACCTGGGCGCCGCCGCCGCCGCCGAGCGCGCCGCATGACGGGCCTCGCCTCCGGTCTGTATCCCGGGGTCGTGACCCACGTGCGGTTCAAGCCGCGCGCCCATCGCCTGCGCTACCGGGTGTTCATGCTGCTCATCGACCTCGACGAACTGGCCGTCCTGGGCGGCGGCCTGAAGCTGTTCGGCGTCGACCGTTTCCGCCTGACGGGATTTTCGGAGCGCGACCATCTCGACGGCTCCGGCGGACCGCTCAAGGCCCAGGTCGAGCAGCACCTGGCCCGCGCGGGGCTGCCGCATGGCGGCCCGGTCCGCATGCTCTGCATGCCGCGCATCCTGGGCGGGGCGTTCAATCCCCTGACCGTCTATTTCTGCCACCGGAGCGACGGCGCGCTCAGCGCCATCCTCTACGAGGTCAACAACACCTTCGGCGAGAAGCACAGCTACCTGATCCCCGCCGACGGCGGCCCGACCGTGGAACAGGCGATTCCCAAGGGGTTCTACGTCTCGCCGTTCATGGACATGGACCTGGCCTACGAGTTCCGCATCGTGCCGCCGGGCGACGGGGTGGCCGTCAAGATCGACGTCCATGACCAGCAGGGCCGGGTGCTGGCCGCCGCCTTCGCCGGCCGCCGGGTCGAGCTGTCCGACGCCGCCCTCTGGCGCGCCTGGCGGACCCACCCGGTGATGAGCCTGGGCGTCATGACCGCCATCCACTGGGAGGCGCTGAAGATCTGGCTGAAGGGCGGCAAGATCCGCCGCCGTCCCGCGGCCCCGTCGGTTCCCGTCACCGTGGCCCCCGCCGCCCGGGCGATCGCCTAGCGCCGCCGATTTCGCCCGCCGCGTGAAAACACCCCTGGCGCGCACGGCCCAGGCGAGCCAAAATGGTTCGCATACCTAACGATGGACATTTCGATGAGTGATTCCGCCCCTCCCGGACGGGGTGCGGCGTCGCCTGAGCCTCCGTCCCTGACGGACAAGCCCCGGGTGGACGCCAAGGCCATGCCGCGCGTGCTGCAGCGGATCGTCGGGCTGGCCATGCGTTATCCGGGCCTGGTCGGCCTCGCCATGTTCTGTTCGCTGGGCTCGGCCCTGGCCAGCCTGGCCCTGCCGCGCCTGCTCGGCCGCGCCGTGGACCAGGCCCACCACCTGCTGTCCCAGGGCGACGGCGACCTCGCCCGCCAGGCGCTGTGGTTCACCGCCGGATTGGTGATCGCCGCCACCATCGTGCGCGGCCTGATGACCATGCTCTCCGGCTATCTGGGCGAGCTGGTCAGCCAGAAAGTCGGCTACGACCTGCGCCTGCAGTTCTTCCAGCAGCTGCAGAAGCTCTCCTTCGGATTCCACGACCGCATCCATTCCGGCGACCTGATCACCCGCGGCATGCTCGACCTCGAGGGCGCCCGCGTCTTCATCCAGGGCGGCCTGATGCCGATCCTGACCCTCGTCCTGCTGCTGGGCTTCGCCGCCTGGGAGATGCTGCGCGTCGACCTCGCCCTGGGCCTGATCGGCCTGGCCTTCGTGCCCTTCGCGGCCGGGGCGCTGGGGCGGATGGGCTTCCTGCTGCGGGTGACCTGGCTGCGGTTCCAGGAGCTGATGGCGGCGCTGACCCTCACCATGGAGGAGAACCTCCAGGGCATCCGCGTGGTCCGCGCCTTCGCCGGCAAGGCCTTCGAGATGGCCAAGTTCGACAAGGCCTCGATGGACGCCCTGGCCTATTCCTACAACCGCATCACCCTGCGCTTCCGCGCCGTCGCGGTGATGCAGGTCAGCTTCAACGCCTCCATGGCCGGCATGCTCTGGTACGGCGGGCACAAGGTCGCGGCCGGGACCATGAGCGTCGGCACGCTCACCGCCTACCTCACCTACATGACCCTCCTGCAGACCCCGATCCGCCAGATCGCCATGATCTTCAACGCCGCCGCCCGGGCGACCTCGTCGGGCGCGCGCCTGTTCGAGGTGCTGGACCTGGAGCCCGACATCGCCGACGCGCCGGGGGCCCGGCCGCTCAGTCCCACCAAGGGCGTGCTGCGGTTCGAGAACGTGGACTTCGCCTATGTCCCCGGCGGCAAGCTGATCCTCAAGGGCCTGAACTTCGAGGTCGGCCCCGGCCAGACCCTGGGCATCGTCGGCCCGCCCGGCTCCGGCAAGTCGACCATCGCCAACCTGCCGCCGCGCTTCTACGAGGTCACCGGCGGCCGGATCACCATCGACGGCGTCGACATCCGCGACGTGACCCTGTCCAGCCTGCGCGAATATGTCGGCCTGGTGCAGCAGGAGGCGTTCCTGTTCGACTCCTCCATCGGCCACAACGTCGCCTACGCCGATCCATGGGCCGAGGAGGACCGCATCGTCGGCGCCGCCAAGGTGGCCCAGATCCACGACCACATCGCCGGCCTGCCCGAGGACTACGAGACCCGGGTGGGCGAGCGCGGCGTGGCGCTCTCCGGCGGCCAGCGCCAGCGGATGAGCATCGCCCGCGGCGTCGTCCCCGGTCCCGGCGTGATGATCTTCGACGACAGCACCGCCGCCATCGACGCGGTGACCGAACGCCGGGTCCGCGACGCGCTCTCGGAGGCCACCCGCACCAAGGCCACCATCATCATCGCCCACAGGCTCTCGTCCCTGATGCACGCCGACCAGATCATCGTCCTGGACGAGGGCTCCATCGTCGAGCGC
>DASUIJ010000021.1:0-7189 GCA_036279815.1 Phenylobacterium sp.
AACATGTCCGAGGACGCCACCCACTACCCCACCCCGGCCGCCAAGTGCGCCGACCTCTGCGTGCATCTGGCGGGCCTGACCTTCGCCCTGATCGGCGGCGGCATCCTGCTGGGCCTGTCGGTCAAGATGGGCGGCGTGGCCCAGACCGTCGCCGTGGCGATCTACACCGTGGGCCTGATCGCCATGCTGGCCCTGTCCACGGCCTACAACTTCGCCAAGCCGCATCGCCGGCCGCTGCTGCGCCGGTTCGACCATGCGGGAATCTTCCTGATGATCGCCGGCTCCTACACCCCCTTCACCACCCAGAAGCTCGAGGGCGCCTGGGCGATCGGCATGACCACCGCCGTCTGGTCCGTGGCCCTGGTGGGCGTGGCGGCCAAGCTGTTCCTGCCGGGCCTGGATCGCCGGTTCTGGGTCGGCCTCTACCTGGCGCTGGGCTGGCTGGTGCTGGTGGCGATCAAGCCGATGGTGCTCGGCCTGTCGGGCGTGGCGCTGCTGCTGCTGGCCCTGGGCGGCGCGATCTACTCCACCGGGGTGATCTTCTATCTCGTCAAGAAGCTGAAGTTCCGGCGGGCGATATGGCATGGCCACGTGGTGGGCGGCGCGATCCTGCAATATGTCGCCGTGCTGGTCGGCGTGGTTCTGGCCCAGCCCCACTGACCCGCCCGCCAGGCCCTGCGCGCGGATAAGTCCCCGCTCGTGGCCTTAATGTGTTAGGTTGAAAAAAAGGAAACCGGCTCCGGGCCGGGAAGGATGCGAACCGCCGCGCTCCGCGCGTCTTCGCAACCGCTCCTGAAAGCCCTCCAGATGGACGGAATTCCGCAAGACAGTCGGGGAATCCAGCAACTGATCCTAGGAGGTCACCATCATGGCTAAGAGCCAGAAGCGTAGCGGCCGCGAAACCCGCAAACCGAAGACCGCCAAGGTCGCGCCGACACCCGACCAGCTGGCCCAGAACCTCGCCAACCTGAAGCGAGCGCAAGTGAAGAAATAGCGGTCGCTCGCGCGGCGGCAGGCGCGACAGGCGCGAGTGACGAGCCGGGATCCTGCGTCCCGGCCGAATTCAAGAGAACGATAAGAACAGGACTAGGTGAATGGTGATGCGAACTGTTGAACGGGCCATCTTCGTGGTGGCGCGACACCCTCTGGGGTGGGCCGTCGAATGCGACGGCGAGATCTTTGAAGCCTCCGCGGACAAAGACGAGATCAAGGCCCACGCCAACAAGCGCGCCCGTGCGGCGCAGGACGCCGGCCGTCCCTGTCAGATCCGAGTGGTGGGCGAGCATGGCTATTTCGGATAGCCGCCGCGCCGACGCGACCGCTCGACTTTTCAAGGAGACCACCGTGGCCAAGCCCGCCCCCTCGCAGCCCCGCCCCCGGAACGCCGCCCAGTCCGTGGCCGCTTTCCGCAGCGCCATCGCCAAGGCCATCGAGGACGGCGTGGACGCCGACGCCATGACCCTGCGCCTCACGCTCGGCGACGCCGCCAACCTGCGGAAGGATCGCAGCATCCCGATCGAGGACATCAGCTTCCGCGACGGCGAGATGCGCCTGCTGGGCGTCAAGGTCGTCACCGGCGGAGTCCGGGACAGCTCCCTCGACCTGACCGAGGGCTGAGCCCCTCCCGCCGTCCTAGCTCCCGGAACGCTCCGGTCCCGTGCTCATGGCCAGGACGCGGCTCAGGCTTGTCAGGTCCCGGCCCGTCTCCGCCATCCATGCGTTGAACGCCGCCTGCACGGCCGCAAGGTCCTTGCGGCTGGCGGGGGGCCTGTCGATCACGCCGGCTTGGATCAGGGCGGCGGTCACGTCCCGCGAGGTGATGTAGCTCGGCCGCCCCATCCAGCGGAAGAACCGCATGGCCGTCTCCCCGAACAGCCGCGAGGCCCGCGCCTTCATCACCTCCAGCAGCCCGGCGAAATCCGTGTCGGGCCACTCGGTGAAGAACCTGCCCGCGCCGCCGTGCTCGGCCGCCAGGTCGACAATGAACTGGGCGTTGTGGCGCACCGGCAGGATCTTCCGGGCGTTGCGGATGATCCGGGCGTCCTTGAGGTGCGCGTCGAGTTCATCGTCGGACATCGCCGCGTTGATCCGGGGCTCGAAGCCGTGGAACGCCGCCTCGAATCCCGCCCACTTGTTCTCGATCACCTTCCAGTTGAAGCCCGCCTGGAACACGCACCGGGCCATCATCGCCAGCCACCGGTCGTCCGGCGTGGCCAGCAGCTCCGCGCGGCTCTTGGGCCGGTCCAGGGCGATCAGCGCTTCCAGCGCGGCCTCGCCGCCCTTGCGCGCCGCAGCCTGCGCATAGATGTCCGCGAACCTCCGCATGGCCGCCCTCCTCCCGTCGCCGCGAGTTGACATCAAGCCCGACAAATTCGCCAGCCGGGGGGCCGCGCTCAGGCCTGGACTTCGATCGGGGGCATCGGATTGATCCTGAAATGCTCCCGGGCGGCCCGGACGAAGGCCGCGACGTTCGGCGACGCGATCCGTCCCGCCGGATAGACGGCGCTGACCGGCGAGACCGGCGGCGCGAAGGCCCGGAGGATCGGAACCAGCCGACCCGCCTCCACCGCCGATCTCACCTGGTACGACAGGGCCCGGGTGATCCCCACTCCGGCCTCGGCCGCGGCGATGGCGGCGTCGGCGCTGTTCACCGCCAGCCGCGGCTCCACGCGCACCACCGGGTCGCTGTCGCGGAAACGCCATTCGTTGGTGGCGTCGAGGCCCTCGAACGCGATGATGGCATGCCCGGCCAGGTCGGTCGGCGTCTCCGGCGCGGGACGCGAGGCCAGGTACCCGGGACTGGCGACCGTCACCCGGCTCACGGCGCCAAGCCGGACCGCCATCAGGCTGCTGTCGGCCAGCTCGCCGATCCGCACCGCCACGTCGACCCCCTCCTCCACCAGGTGGACGTTGCGGTCGGACAGGATCAGGCGAATGGACAGCGCCGGGTGCTCGGCCAGGAGCCGGTTGACGACGGGCAGCACGTGCAGCCTGCCGAACAGGATCGGCGCCGCGACCTTCAAGGCTCCCCGCGGCTCGGCGTTCTCCCCGCGCACCGCCCGCTCCGCGTCGACGATGTCGTCCAGGATCTGCCGGCAGCTCTCCAGGTAGATGGCCCCGCGCTCCGTGAGCCGCAGGGACCGGGTCGTCCGGTTGATGAGGGTGAGGCCCAGCCGGTCCTCCAGCTGGGCGACGGAGCGGGTGACCACCGAGGGCGACAACCGCAGCTGTCGCGCGGCCTCGGCGAAGCTTCCGAGCGTGGCGACCGACACGAAGGTCCGCATGGCGTTCAGCTGATCCATCGACAATTGCTGATGGAGCAATAAAGTCTTGTCAACTCGGTCGATTATCGCCCCTCAGCGAAGAGCATAGAGGGTGCGGGTCGCCGGCCACGCCGGACCAACCCGAGGAGAACCCATGTCGCGTATCGCCATCCCGAGCCGTGAAAACGCCCCGGCCGCCGCCCAGCCCCTGCTCGACGCCGTCGAAAAGCAGCTCGGCGTCGTGCCGAACCTGTTCCGCCTGCTGGCCCTCAGCCCCAACATTCTGCAGGGCGCCCTGGGCCTGAGCGGCGCCACGGCCAAGGCCCTCGACGTGAAGACCCGCGAGCGGATCGCGATCGCCGTCGCCCAGGTCAATGGCTGCGACTACTGCCTGTCGGCCCACACCTATCTGGGCCTCAACCTGGCCAAGATCGACGACGCCGAGATCGCGCTCAACCGCCGGGGCGCATCCGCCGACCCGAAAGCCCATGCCGCGGTGCGCTTCGCCGCCAAGGTCGCCGAGACCCGCGGCAAGGTCGCCGACGCCGACCTGAAGGCCGTGCGCGACGCGGGCTTCACCGACGCGCAGATCGTCGAGATCGTCGGCCTGGTGACGGAGAACGTGCTGACCAATTTCGTCAACAACGTCGCCCAGACCGACATCGACTTCCCGGTGGTCCGCGCCGCCGAGCCCGCATAAGTTCCGCACCGCCGGCGGCCCCGGCCGCCGGCGATCCCCGGACACAGGCCGGTGCGACCGGTCGCAGAGGAACAGCATCCATGACCGGACCCACCGAAACTCGTCCGCCGCTTCCGCCGTTCACCCGCGACACCGCGATCGACAAGGTGCGCAGGGCCGAGGACGCCTGGAACGCCCGGCAGCCCGAGCGCGTCGCCCTGGCCTACACCGTCGACAGCCGCTGGCGGAACCGCAGCGAGTTCCTGCAGGGCCGCCCGGCGATCGTCGCGTTCCTGACCCGCAAGTGGGAGCGCGAGGCGGAGTACCGGCTGATCAAGGAGCTCTGGGCCTTCACCGACGACCGGATCGCCGTGCGCTTCGCCTACGAGTGGCGGGACGCCTCCGGGGACTGGTGGCGCGCCTACGGAAACGAGAACTGGGCGTTCGACGCCGGCGGCCTCATGCGGGAACGCCACGCCAGCATCAACGACGTGCGGATCGCCGACGCCGAGCGCAGGTTCCATTGGGACCGATCAGGGCCCCGCCCCGCCGATCATCCGGGCCTCAGCGACCTGGGCCTCTGACGCCGAACCGATCGGTCGGCGGCGCGGTGGGGTCCCTAGAACCTCTGCGCGCCATCCAGGCGAATGGTCGTGCCGTTCAGGAAATCGTTCTCGACGATGTGGGCCGCCAGGATGCCGTACTCGTCAGGATCGCCCATGCGCCTGGGGTTCGGCACCATCGGACCCCACTTGGCCTGAGCCTCCTCGTCCGTCATGCGGGCGGAATAGGCGAGCGTCAGGAAGGTCCCGGGCGCGATGGCCATGGCGCGGATGCCGAGCGGCGCCAGGTCGCGGGCGATCGTCAGGGTCATGCCGATGATCCCGCCCTTCGCCGCCGAATAGGCGGCCTGCCCGGGCTGCCCCTCGTAGCCGGCGATGGAGGCGGTGTTGATGACCACGCCGCGCTGGTTGGAGGCAAGCGGCGCGTTCTTCGCCATGGCCTCGGCGGCCTGGCTGGTCACGGCGAAGGCGCTGTTGAGATAGACGTTCACCGTGTGGGCGAAATTGGCGAGCGGCAGGCGCTGGCCCTCGCGGTTGACCACGCGGGCCGGGCCGGTGGACCCCGGCGCCGGAGGCCCGCCATGAACCACCACGGCGGCGCGCAGCGGCCCGAGCTCCACGGCGGCCTGCACGGCCTTGGCGATGGAGGCCTCGTCCATGATGTCGGTGTGGACGTAGACGGACCCGTTGCCGAGCTCCCTGGCCAGGGCCTGGCCGCGCTCGTCGGCCACGTCGGCGATGACCACCTTGGCGCCCCGCTGGGCGAGCCGTCGCGCCGTGGCGCTGCCGAAGCCGCCGGCGCCGCCGGTGACGAGAGCCGAGGCGTTGGTGAGATCCATCTGTTCTTCCCTTGTGTCTTCTTGTCGTGCGCCGTCGGCGGCCTCGCGGACAGGCGCCCTATCGGTCGATGACCAAGCGTCGCCCGGCTTACGTGGCGGACTGCAAGCGGTTTCCCGCCTCTCGTCACGCTCGTTTGCAGCGCCGACGCCCACATGCGCTTCATTGCTGCAGATCAAGGTGGGGTGCACAGATCCTTGCATGGTGGCGGCTCCTTGCATGGTGGCGGCGTCGGGAGATGGCCAATTGTTCGCAGACACCATTCTGGAGAGCATCGGCGACGCGATCTACAGCGTGGCTCCCGACTGGTCCGTGGCCTTCTTCAACCGGCAGGCGGAGCGGTTTTTCGGACGCTCCCGGACAGACGTGATCGGGCGCTCCCTTTGGGACTGCTTCCCGGCGGCCCGCGATTCGGAACTGGGAGACGGGCTTCGCCGAGTCATGGAAACCCGCACGTCCCTCGACATGGTCACGCAAAGCCCCACCACAGGGCGATGGGCGGACGTCCGGATGTTTCCCTTGGAGAACGGCGGCATTGCGGTCAGCTGGCGCGACGTCACCGCGCAGAAGGCCCAGGAGGCCGCGCTGGCCGACGCCGTCCAGATCCAGGATCGCCTGTTTCGGCAGCTGCGCACGCTCACCGACCACGTGCCGGCAATGATCGCCCACTGGGACCATGACCTGAAGTGCCAGTTCGCAAACGCGAGCTACATGGAATGGTTTGGTCGCTCGTCGGAAGAAATGCTCGGCATATCGATGCAGGACCTCATGGGCGAAGAGCTGTTCGCCAAGAACGAGCCCTACATCCGCCGCGCGCTGGCAGGCGAACGGCAGTCCTTCGAACGAACCCTGTACAAGCCGTCAGGTGAGGTGGGCCATACCTGGGCGCAATACATTCCGGAGATCGATTCCGAGAACCGCGTCATCGGCTTCTACGCCCTCGTCACCGACATCAGTCCGATCAAGGAAGCTGAAGAGCGTCTCAGAGAGACCAACCTCCAACTCCAGGCGGCGCGCGACGAGGCTGAGGCGGCCGCGGCCGCCAAGACCGCGTTTCTCTCCAACATGAGCCACGAGCTCAGGAACCCGCTGACGAGCATCATCGGCTACGTCGGCCTGCTCGCCAAACAGGGCAGCCTGAGTGGATTGGAGCGCAAGTACCTGACCCGCGTCCAGCAGGCGAGCGACGCCCTGTTGGCGACAATCAACGACGTGCTCGATTTCTCGAAGCTGGAGGCCGGGCAAGTCGAGATCGAGCGGCGGCCCGTCGATCCCGCCGCCATCGGGTTGCGCGCGCTGGAGATGTTTGAACCGGAAATGGAGAAGAAGGGTCTTACGCACCATTTCGAGGCGATCGACGTGCCTCCACGGGTGCTGATCGATGACACGCGAGTCAGCCAGATCCTGACGAACCTGATAGGCAACGCCGTGAAGTTTACCGCCGCGGGCAGCGTGAGCGTTCGGTGTCACTACGAGCACGCCGGCCGGAGGCTTCGGTTCGAGGTGATCGACACCGGGCCTGGAATCCCCGCCGACCGGCAATCCCGGCTGTTCCGGCGCTTCTCTCAGCTCGACGCCTCGACCGCGCGGACCTTCGGCGGGACCGGCCTGGGCCTGGCGATCTGTAAGGGACTGGCCGAGGCGATGGACGGCAAGGTGGGCGTCCTGACCATCCCTGGCGAGGGCAGTTGCTTCTGGCTGGAGATCCCGGCGAAGCCCGTGGAGATGGAGGCGGCGTCTCAGGCGGCCGGTCCCGTGCTCCTTCCGGATGCGGACGAACTGCGCGGCGCGCGTCTGCTGGTGGTGGATGACGAACCGGCCAATCGGGAGCTGGTGAGGCACATCGT